>CAJNDC010000005.1:0-175838 GCA_905221415.1 bacterium | reverse complement strand
CTTCGATGCGCACCCGCATAGCGGGTGGTTTATTTGTCTCGCACCTTGCGGAGCGAGACGGACTAATAGTCACATAATAAATAAGACGATTTCCAAACGGAAATCGTCTTTTTCGATATTGTTGAAGTACTACATTTTGTGGTTCGTGTAAACGGGTATATAGTTCTCTTTTATTTCACTGACTGAGGTTTACGTAAGTAACCATAAACCACACCACTTACGATTGCGCCAACCAAGACAGAGGCAAGGTAAAGAAGGGCATTTGAAGTAAGAGCGATGACGAAGATTCCTCCGTGTGGCGCCATGAGTTTGATTCCTGCAAGACCAACGAGTCCTCCTGCTACTGCAGAACCAAGGATGAAACTTGGGATAGCACGAGCTGGGTCAGCGGCACCAAATGGAATCGCTCCCTCAGTGATAAATGACAAGCCCATGATGATGTTTGTCAAACCAGAGTTGCGTTCTTCCTTAGTAAATTTATCTTTGAAAAGAAGGGTTGCGACAAAGATGGCAAGTGGTGGCACCATTCCTCCAGCCATAACTGCTGCCATGGCTACGGAACCACCTGAAGAAACAGTCGCTGCAAGCGTACCTGTACCAAAGACATAAGCAGCTTTGTTGACTGGTCCACCCATATCAACAGCCATCATGCCTCCAAGAACGATACCAAGAAGAACAGCTGAACCTCCTCCAAGACCGCCTAGGAAGTCATTCATAGCAGTGTTGATTGCTGCCATCGGGATGTTAACAGCTAGCATGACAAATCCTGTCAAGATTGTTCCAAGAAGTGGCAAGAGAAGGATTGATTTAGCACCTTCAAGTGAACGAGGAACTTTAACGTATTTCTTGATAGCAAGGACCAAGGCTCCTGCGATAAATCCACCAACAAGGGCACCTAGGAAACCGGATGAGACACCTGCAAGAGTTGAAGTTGCTTCACCACCTGCAGCATAAGGAATTTTACCAAAGGCAAAACCTTCTTTGGCAATTGCACCAGCAACGAAACCAGCTACCAAACCTGGTTTTTCAGCGATAGAGTAGGCAACATATCCTGCAAAGACTGGGAGCATCAAGCCAAAGGCTGCACCACCGATTTTCATGAACATGGAAGCTGGCTCATGGTAGGATCCGAGATTGCCAAGACTATCTTGTGGCACACCCATAGCACCATCAAGCAAGAAAGCAAGGGCAATCATGATACCACCACCGATAACGAATGGCAACATTTGAGATACACCACTCATCAAGTGTTTGTAGAAGGCAGCACCAAGGCCTTGTTTTTCATTAGATGCTGTTGCAGCTTTTGCTCCATTAGCAGCACGATAAACTTCAGCATCCCCAGAAAGAGCCAAGTTGATCAATTCTTCTGTCTTACGGATACCGTCAGCAACTGGACGATTAATCAATGGTTTACCATCAAAACGATCCATTTCAACGGCCTTGTCTGCTGCGATGATAACTGCTTTAGCCTTACGGATGTCCTCCGCAGTTAGTTGGTTTCCAACACCGCTGGCACCGTTGGTTTCAACCTTAATACCAACCCCCATTTCAGCAGCCACTTTTTGAAGGGCTTCTTGAGCCATGTATGTGTGGGCAATACCTGTTGTACAAGCTGTAACAGCTACGATAAAGTCGCCAGAGTCATTTGCAGGTGTTTGAACAGGCTCCTCAGCTTTTTCTGAAGCTTGGTCAAAAAGTTCGATAACTTGATCTGCAGATGTTACTTGACGAAGTTTGTCAGCGAAACCATCTTTCATCAAGTATTGAGACAATTCTGCCAAGGCAGCCAAATGGGTATCATTGGCACCTTCAGGAGCTGCAATCATGAAGAAGAGGTCGGTAGGTTGCCCATCCAAACTCTCATAGTCAACACCCTTGTTTGACTTAGCAAAGAGAACCGTTGCTTCTTTGACAGCAGAATTTTTGCTGTGAGGCATAGCAATTCCGTCACCCAAACCAGTGGAAGTGAGAGCTTCACGCGCTAAGATTCCTTCTTTAAAGGTTTCAAAATCCGTCACATAACCGTGATCTACCAAGCTATGAATCATCTCTTCGATAGCTGCTGTTTTTTCAGTCGCCTGCAAATCCAGCAACATGACATCTTTTCTCAATAGGTCTTGAATTTTCATCGTTTTTCTACCTCAACTTTTTCATAAGTTTCTTTTATAAATGCTGCAGTTGCCAAGTCGTCAGAGAAAGTAGTTGCTGTCCCGCAAGCAACTCCCCATTTGAAGGCTTCTACTGCGTCATTTGATTTGATAAATTCACCTGTAAATCCGGCGACCATAGAGTCACCAGCTCCAACTGAATTTTTCACTGTTCCCTTGATAGGTTTAGCGAAGTAAGCTCCCTCAGATGTGACAAGAAGGGCACCGTCCCCAGCCATTGAGATAATGACGTTTTGAGCACCTTTAACCAGTAACTCTCTTGCGTATTTCTCAATTTCATCTAAACTGTCTAATTTAACACCAAAGATAGCTCCAAGTTCGTGATTATTTGGCTTCACCAAAAGTGGCTGATAGTTCAAACTATCTATCAAGGTCTGACCTTCAAAATCACAAACGACTTGCGCACCAGTCTGACGGGTCAAGGCAATCAAATCCTTGTAGATAACATTTCCTAGATTTTTAGCACTTGAACCAGCAAATACAACCGTATCATCTGCAGTCAGACTAGATAAGATAGCTTTCAATTCTTCTAGTTGAGCTGGTTCAACAGTAGGACCCCTTCCATTGATTTCTGTTTCTTGGTCTGCTTTAATCTTGACATTGATACGAGTATCTTCTGCTACTTGGACAAAACGTGTTTCGATTTCCTCTTCTGCCAGAGTATCTGTGATAAATTTACCAGTAAATCCTCCGATAAATCCCGTCGCTGTATTTGGAATATCCAAACGTTTCAAGACACGACTGACATTGATTCCTTTCCCACCGGCAAACTTATCATCACTGTCCATACGATTGACACTACCGACTTGAACTTGGTCCAAGCGCACGATATAGTCAATAGATGGATTGAGTGTGACTGTATAAATCATACTTCTATTACCTCCGTTTTCTTCTTAATAGCCTGCAAGAGCTCATGCCCTTGACTTGTGATGACAATAGCGCGTTTGAGAGGTGCTACCTTGGCAAAGCAAGTTTGACCAATCTTTGACGAATCGGCCAAGACATAGGTTTGTTTGGCATTCTCTAAAATAGCACGCTTAACGGCTCCCTCCTCCATATCAGGAGTCGTATAATAACCATCGTCCACACCATTCATCCCGATAAAGGCACGGTCAAAGTGCAATTGGTTAATTTGATTAAGAGCAACACCACCGATACATGCATCTGTTGCCATTTTGACACTTCCTCCAACCATGACAGTTGGAATCTGTTTTTCAACCAACTGAACCGCATGATGAATGGAGTTGGTCACGACTGTGATATTCTTATTAACCAATTCCTTGATTAAAAAAGCAGTTGTCGTTCCAGCATCGATAAAGATAACATCTTGTTCCTTAATAAGAGAGGCTGCTTTCTGAGCCAGTAGCTTCTTCTCTTGAAGGTTTTTGACAGATTTTTCTTGGATGGTTTCTTCTTCCTGCAAGGAGTGGGGCAATTCTGCTCCACCATGCACACGGCGAAGTTTGTTTTCTGCCTCCAACTCATCCAAATCTCTTCGTACTGTCGATTCTGATGTTTCTAATAGATTAACCAATTTTTCTAGGGAAACTACATGATGTTGATTTAACTCCTCTAAAATCAGTTGCTTCCGCTCAGTTTTTAACACCAAATCACCTCCTGTTATCGTTTACACTATTCATTCTAGCACAATTTCTATCAAAGTCAAGCATTTTTTATCATTTTCTTTCAAATTCTATCATTTTTCTTATTTCCAAAATTTTTATTGCAAGATAAGTGGCTTTATGGTAGACTATTTGAGTAAGTATTGGAAGATTACTCAAGAGGCTTAAGAGGCCGTGTTGGAAACGCGGTAGGCGTGTAACAGCGTGCGTGGGTTCGAATCCCATGTCTTCCGTAGAAAAGCAAAATTATTTTTTAGATACAACAATGTTGTATCTTTTTTTGTATCCCTTTTAAAAAAAAGAATACCAAGGAATACCAAAGGCAAAAACAAAAAACGTTGATTTAACAACGTTTTTCCAAGTTTAGCGAAAGAATAATGGAGCCGGTGGGAGTCGAACCCACGTCCAAACATCTGCCAACATATTTGTCTACAACCATAGGTTATGTATTGTTTTAACAGTCCCTCGACACATAACTCAAGCCTAGGAACTGCGAGTCTATTAATCTCTTATCAAACCACTAGACAAGGCTTGATCGTATCTCGCTAATCATAAGACCTGTCATTGAACACGAGCAATTCAAATCGGGTCACGCCTGCTGGTTTTTAGGCAGCTAGAGCGTAAGAAGTGTTATTTTTTGCAGTTATATTTAACTGAGCGTTTACGTCGCCACACGGGTTGCAAAATATGCCTCATAATGCCTGTCGAATCCGTAACGACCCCAAAAGACGATAGAACCATTATAACCTATCTTCATAAAAAATGCAAAATCAAGCCACCTCTTTAGAAAAGATACTCTTTTAAGGCTTCTGATAAGGCTTGATAACCCGCTACACTTAGATGGAGGCCATCCGTTGTATAGGCTGATTGAAGTTGTCCTTCTGTATCTGTCAAACTATCATAAATCGGCACAAAATCTACCTGCATATAGGCGGATACTAGAGCCTCATAGGCTCGATTCCATTCTCTAATCTTTTCATTGGTTCGGATATAAACAGTCTGCTTGTATTTCTCTCCCTCATTGACTGGCAAAATGGATAGGAGCTTTATTTGTGACAACGGATAATCTCGGGCAATTGATTGGATCACTCGCTCAAGATTATTCAAGGCTTCATTTATAGGAATATCTTTTCCGATATCATTTGTCCCAATTAGGAGAACAATTTGATCCACAGCATCACCATAAAGATGGGCATCTAGATTCTCTAATAACAGTTTCGTCTGGTAGCCTCGGATGCCACGATTGACAATCGTCTTTGCAGTCCCAAACAACTCTTGCAATGGGTAGTATTCTACAATCGAATCGCCGATAAAAATTACATCTGGCTCTAGAACAGAAACTTGATTCAATTCACGATACTTGGTTTGAATCTTCTCCTGCTCTTTTAGGAGCCAATTTTCTAATAACTGTACTGCCACCTTATCCCTCTTTCTCTAACCAATTTTCTAGAACTTGATAAACACCAGCCTGGCTGTTAGCTGGTGCTAGTGCAGTCGCAACTGCCTTGGCCTCATCATCTGCATTTTCCATCGCATAGGCAATACCAGCCATCTCCAACATCTCGACATCATTTTCACTGTCACCAAAAGCCATAACTTGTTCCGATTGCAAATTCCAGCGCTTGAGTAATTCTTCCAATCCCCAAGCCTTGTGAACACCAGCCTGTAGGATATCGATACAACCATAACCACTGGAAACAGCTCTTACATGCCCATCAAAGAGATCATTGATTTCCCGCAAAACGGAACTCGATCGTTCTTCACCAACGACCATGCTCATCTTTAGAACTCCTCCAAAGAGGTCTGAGTTTAGCTCATACACAAAATTGGTCCTTTGGTAAAGTTTTTCAATCATCTCTGGAGTCATAAATTTTTCTAGGTCTGTAAAAACAGTTCCTTCCTTGACAAAACTCCCATTCATACTAGTGACGACGAACTGATCTCGACACTCCCTCCCTTTAAAATGAACTAAAGCCGTGTCAACCATAGCATCATCCCAAGTCTGTGCTTGAATCAGTTTATTATTTTCAAAAATACGCGCCCCATTGGCAACGACTAGGACAACTCTACTCGCCAAATGTTTAAGCAATTGCCTCATACGGTGAACTTCATTCCCCGTTGCAATGACAAAACGGATATCCCTTTGATCCAACTGATCTAAAATCTTTTCCAAGCGGGGCAGATCCAGCTGACCTCTCGGGTCTAGCAAGGTTCCATCCATGTCTGTTGCAATTAACTTTATCATACAATCTAACCTTTTCCCTTTCAAGAGGATGCAAAAACCAAGTAGGGTGTGCATCTTAAATCCTAGTATAATTTCTTTTATTATACCACACAGATAACATGAAACATAATACCAAAAAATTAAGAGAGGTTTTTTAATGCTACCAAAGAATTTAAAGTGTATTTTTTTCGACATTTCTTAATATCTTTAGTTACCAATAAATTTTTTAGTTCATCCAAAGTCACTCCGTGGTCTATATAACTACCCCAATAAAATCTAACTATTCTTTTGGGACATACCTGTGAGTATTGAGAATTAACTTCACCAACCACTAGTCTAAACTCCCTTTGAGTTTCATACTCTTCTCCTTTTGCAAATAATAGTTTATTTGGGTTTACTAAAATATCATTTTTATTGAAAGGATATTCCTTTGATTTATAGTATTTTACAATCCCAGATTTAATTCCTTTTATCTTTTGAATTCCTCTACATAGAACATCAAAAGGAATCCAAACCCAAGGTCTTAGCCTTCCTAAATCATCCAATGCGATCGAACCTTTTTCACTGGATGTATCCAATAAAGAATCTATAAATGTCTGAGATAAATTTCCTTCTGGAGTTATATCTGACTCATAAACTGTAACAAAGCATGAAATACGCCATGTAGCAGCATCAGGATTCACTAACTTAATAGTTAGTTCGTCAAAATCATAAATCGGTTTCCCCATTGGGTTAAAGGATTTAATTTTAAATCTAGATGGGTAAATAACAACATCAGATTTATGTTCAATTAAAGATGGAACACATTCACCCTCTATTTTCTGACGCACCTTTTCCTCTGAATAAATATCCAATTCATCTAGAAAATTTACCACTATAAAATTTAAATTTCGATCTTTTTGATTTAAATATCGTATACCTAAAGGTGAAAAAATTGTATAATCTTGTCGCACATAGATTGGATTCCGATTTTGTAAAAATGCTACTCTTGAGGCACTTCCTTCTTCCGCCTGTTGAGCTATCGAGCCATTTTCTCCGAACCATTTATAATCTTGAAAAAATACATTTCCTTTTATTAATTCCTGAAAATGCGCTTTCCCATTTGAAGATTTAAAATCTGAGAACTTTAAAAAACCAACAATCTGACTCATAGATTAACTCCCTATAAATTTCCTCCAATTATACTACAGTTAGGGGGCACCTACCACTTCAATCCTACATGTTCATTCATTTCTTTATAGGCCGTGTCAATTCGTTCCTTGGTCGCCTCGTCCAACTTGTCACGGTGACTGCCTCCCTCAATGAAGTCCTCTAGGATATAGGTCTGATAGAGGAAGAGCGGATAGCCTTCTGGAGAGTAAGTCCCTTTGGGTGTTCGATTAACCCAAGTAGGATGCGCTTTGGCGGTTTCAATCCTAGTCTTGCCATCTTTTTTCTTAATGGTCACATCCATGAGAACTCCGCGCTCCGTCCACTTGGCATTTTCCTCGTCTTGCATGGTTTCAATGCGCTGGTTTGAGAGGAAATTTCCCATGGAGTAAATGATCAGTTTTTTGTCACCATCTTTTTCAACTGTTTCAGCAGGTTCAACGACGTGAGGATGCCCTCCAAAGATAATATCAGCTCCCCAGTCAATCATCTTGTGGTACAGTGTTTTCTGTTCTTCCGTTGGTTCTAGTTGGTACTCAATTCCCATCTGAGGCATGATGACAGTAATATCTGCTTCCTTCTCTGCACGCTCGATTTCTTCCTTCATCTTATCTTCATTCAAATCAGAAAGATAGCGATTATAGTCCTCTTGAGAGATATACTGCTCAATGCCATTAAAACCGTAAGAATATGCCAGGAGAGCTACCTTGATACCATTGACTTCCTTGATGACTATAGGTGCTTGGTCTCGGGATTCATGCGTGTAGACTCCGATGGGTGTCATTCCAGCCTTTTCAATAGCTTGAGCCGTTGAAACCACTCCCTCAATTTGAGAATCCAAAATATGATTATGAGCCAAGTCTAGAACTTGGTAGCCTGCATCCTTGATCGCATCCATGACTTCTCCTGGAGCATTAAAGAGAGGATAACCTGCCAAATAGTGGTCCTTGTTCACCGTTCCTTCAAAGTCACCAATCACCAAATCAGCTTGTTTGAGCCAGGGTTTTACATACTCAAAATTTTCATGGAAATCATAGGTCCCATCTTCTTTAAGAGCTGTTCGGTAGATGGGGATATGGTAGAGAAGGTCACCATTTGCCATGATACGTGCCGTCGTTTCACCAGATTGATCTTCCTTGGATTGACCAGTCGTCCTGTCAGAATCAAGAGTTTGGCTACTAGGACTCGTTCCCTTACTACCTTGTACTGCTCGAACTAATAAGTTTCCCCCCATGGATAAGGCAACTGCAAGCAATAACACAATAATAAACTGGGCATTGGTCCAGGATTTATAATTCCGAAAGAAATCCACACTAGTTCTCCACACCCCATAAAGAGAGCCCTGAGACCGTCTATCTTGTCGCTTTTCCATCTTTATTCCCCCTTGCCTTTTGGTGCAAGTCTTTTCTTTTATTATACCACAGACAAAAGAGGAATACCGTTTATTATATTATTTTTTAGGAACTTCTGCGACTTTCTTTCTCGCCTATTTTGTGTTATCATGTAGAGGTAATGAAAGGAGAGAAAATGTCTGCAATAGAACGTATTACAAAAGCTGCTCACTTAATTGATATGAACGATATTATCCGCGAGGGGAATCCAACTCTTCGCGCAGTTGCTGAGGAGGTCACTTTCCCACTGTCTGACCAGGAAATCATCCTTGGCGAAAAGATGATGCAATTCCTCAAGCATTCTCAGGATCCTGTTACGGCTGAGAAAATGGGGCTCCGCGGTGGTGTTGGATTGGCCGCTCCCCAGCTCGATATTTCAAAACGCATTATTGCCGTCTTGGTCCCAAATATTGTGGAAGAAGATGAAACTCCACAGGAAGCCTACGACTTGCAAGCTATTATGTACAATCCAAAAATTGTCTCTCACTCTGTTCAGGACGCTGCTCTTGGCGAAGGAGAAGGGTGCCTATCTGTTGACCGAAACGTACCTGGCTATGTAGTCCGCCATGCTCGCGTTACTGTTGACTACTTTGACAAAGATGGCGAAAAACACCGTATCAAGCTCAAAGGATACAACTCTATCGTTGTCCAACATGAAATTGATCACCTAAACGGAATCATGTTTTACGATCGTATCAATGAGAAAGATCCATTTGCTGTTAAAGATGGTTTACTGATTCTGGACTAAAGAAAATCCCGTTGCAAGACGGGGTTTTGTGTTATAATAGAGGCATGAAAACAAATGATATTGTCTATGGCGTCCACGCCGTTACAGAAGCCCTCCTTGCAAACACTGGAAATAAACTCTACCTCCAAGAAGATCTAAGGGGTAAGAATGTTGAGAAAGTCAAGGAACTAGCTACAGAAAAGAGGGTATCCATTTCTTGGACTTCAAAAAAATCCCTGTCTGAGATGACCGAAGGCGCTGTCCACCAAGGTTTTGTTCTACGAGTGTCCGAATTTGCCTATAGCGAGCTGGATCACATCCTTGCAAAAACACGTCAAGAAGAAAATCCACTTTTATTGATTCTGGATGGTCTAACTGACCCTCATAATCTGGGTTCAATCTTGCGAACAGCTGATGCGACCAATGTTTCAGGTGTCATCATTCCCAAGCACCGTGCTGTCGGAGTGACTCCTGTCGTTGCCAAAACGGCCACAGGTGCTATTGAGCATGTACCGATTGCGCGAGTGACCAACCTCAGTCAAACCCTAGACAAACTCAAGGATGAAGGCTTCTGGACCTTTGGAACGGATATGAACGGTACTCCTTGCCACAAGTGGAATACAAAAGGGAAAATCGCCCTCATCATCGGAAATGAAGGAAAAGGTATCTCTAGCAACATCAAAAAACAGGTCGATGAGATGATCACCATTCCAATGAACGGACATGTTCAAAGCCTCAATGCCAGTGTTGCTGCAGCCATTCTCATGTACGAAGTTTTCCGAAACCGACTATAAAAAAGTTTCCAATCAAGTGATTGGAAACTTTTTTCTTAACTATGTTCTGTGATAAATTTATAGGCTTCTTGACCAGCGATAGCCCCATCTCCAACTGCTGTTGTCACTTGGCGAAGGTCTTTCTGGCGAACATCCCCAACCGCAAAGATACCGTCAACTCCAGTTTTCATGTGGTTATCTGTCACAATCCAGCCTGCCTGGTCTTGAATATTCAAATCTTTTGCAAAATCACTAACAGGATCCAAACCAACATAGATAAAGACGCCACCGAAGGCTTGTTCTGTCACTTGACCTGTTTTTACATTTTCAAATACGACAGATTCTACTCGATTGTCACCTTTGATTTCCTTGACGACAGAATCCCAGATAAAGTTGACTTTCTCATTTGCAAAAGCACGGTCTTGCAAAACCTTTTGGGCACGAAGTTGGTCACGACGGTGAACAATAGTGACAGTCTTGGCAAAGCGAGTCAAGAAGAGAGCTTCTTCTACCGCTGAATCTCCGCCACCAACTACCAACAAATCTTGGTCACGGAAGAAAGCACCATCACACACAGCACAGTAAGAAACACCACGACTGTTCAGTTCTTCTTCTCCGGGAACACCCAAGAGACGGTGTTTTGACCCAGTTGCCACGATGACAGTACGGGTTTCGTAAACTTGATCATCAGTGATTACCTTCTTATAGTCCCCCTGGTCTTCAATATTTTCAACATAGCCATAAAGATGCTCCACTCCAAGGTTCTCAAGTGGTTCAAACATTTTTTCAGCCAATTCAGGGCCACTGATGTTGGCATAACCTGGATAGTTTTCAATATCAGATGTATTGTTCATTTGCCCGCCCGGCAGACCACCTTCAATCAAAGCCACTTTCAGATTGCTTCGGGCAGCATATAAGGCAGCCGTCATTCCCGCAGGTCCAGCACCGATAATAATCGTATCGTACATTTCGATTCCTTCTTTCTTGTTGTAACTATCTTTATTCTAACTCATTCTTGCTAATCACGCAAGGATTATGCCTTGAAAACCAAGAGCAAACTCATGACGGCAAAGGATAACACCGGAACGATCAAAACTCCAATCATAATCATATCATAGAGATGAGCTTGACGAGCCTTGGCTGTCTTGTCCACACCAGACATGGCTCTCAATCCAATCCAAATCCCCAAAAAAATCACAACCAGGATGGTCGTTAAGATCAAACTCTCGAAATATAAAGAAAACAGTTGCAGCAGCATGATCTCTCTCGTTTCTATCTTTTTTAAAGAGTAAACTCAGCTAGTCCAACTAACTGAGTTTTCCTTTTTCTATTATATCAAATATAAGTCCGTTTGTAACTAGCGAAGAATTCTTTTGTTCGTTCTTCTTTCGGATGATTGATGATTTCATCCGGTGTGCCAGACTCGATGATTTTCCCTTTATCTAGGAATAAAACCTTATCTGCCACTTGGGTTACAAAAGACATATCGTGACTGACCAAAATCATGGTCTGACCTGACTTGGCAGCATCTGCAATAGACTTTTCTACTTCACCGACCAATTCTGGGTCAAGGGCTGAAGTGGGCTCGTCCAAGAGCAAGACATCCGGTTTCATAGCAAGCGCACGCGCGAGGGCAACCCGTTGCTTTTGTCCACCTGATAAGTGGCGAGGGTAATGGTTTTCACGGTCAGAAAGACCAACCTTGGCCAACTCTTCCTTAGCGATTTTTGTTGCTTCCTCGTCCGATAATTTTTTAACGACAACCAAACCTTCCTTGACATTGTCAAGAGCAGTTCGGCGTTCAAACAAATTAAACTGTTGGAAAACCATGGACAACTTGCGACGAAGGGTTAGGATCTCCTCTTGGCTAATCTTAGAAAAATCAACTTTAAAATTGTCAATCTGAATCGTTCCACTATCTGGAGTTTCAAGGTAGTTCAAACTACGAAGAAAGGTTGACTTCCCAGCTCCAGATGAACCAATCAAAGCCACTACCTCACCTTTTTGAATATCCAAGTCCAGATGATCCAAGACAGTCTGTCCTGAAAAGGATTTGCTTAAATTCGAAATCTTAATCATTAACGAAGGTCTCCTTTCACATCTGTTTGCACTGTATCCGGCGCTGAAATTGCCATTTTTCTCTCGATGAAACGGCCGAGGCTTTCAATTCCGATATTGACTACCCAATAAACAAGGGCTACGGAGATGAAGCGTTCAAAATAGCGATAATCGGCTCCACCCAAAATCTGAGCTTGGGCAAAGATCTCCACAACACCTGCACTAAAGGCTAGAGAAGTTCCTTTGGTCAAACCGATAAGGGAGTTGATCAAGGTCGGTGTCGCTACCACCGCTGCATTTGGAATAATCACGCGACGATAAACTTGTGCTCGCGTCATACCCAAACTGCGCGCCGCCTCAATTTCACCTGGATTAACAGAAAGGATGGCTGCACGAATCGTTTCACTTGCATAAGCTGCCTCATTAAAAGCAAAGGCCACAATCGCAAAAAGTGCCGCTGGAATCGCATTGATATTGAGACCAGTTCCCCATTGCTGGTTGATAGCTTTCAGTGCTAAAGGAATTCCGTAGTAGGTTAACATAAGTTGGACTAGGATTGGGGTACCTTTTAAGAAGCTGACGAAAAAGGCCTGCAAGGGATATAGGATCTTAATACGATTGATCTTAACAATGGCAAAAATCAGGGCAAGTAGCAAACCAAAGAGTGCACCTCCAAGCGTCAACATCAAGGTTGTAGGCAGTTGCTGGACAATCCTTGGAATTCCATCAAAGACCGAACGCAAACTAAAGAGCTTGCCATCCGGAATGAGTTGCATCAAACTTTGGTACCAATCTGATGCTAAAAATGTTGTAACAGTCATAAAAACATCCTCTCCTGATAATGATTCATTCTACCATACTTCTGCTCGCAAGCAAATTATTTGCTACGGGAAAAGCAGACTTTGTCTACCTTCTAGTTTATCACACTTTAAAACAGGGAGGCTATATATTTTACCTATCAAGGAGATAAATAAAAACTATCTCAAACCTAAGTCCTCATAGTTTTTTCTATAGCCGATTTGTTTAACAGCACCATTCTCCACCAAAATTGGACGTTTCAATAACATACCATCACTGGCTAGAAGCTTGGCTGCTTCTTGTTTTGACAAACTTCCTACCTTATCTTTTAGGCCTAGTTCGCGGTATTTGATCCCGCTAGTATTGAAAAATTGTTTCACTTCAAAACCGGAAGTTTCTAACCAGTTCAAAATCACGTCTTCACTTGGGGTTTCTTCTACGATGTGGACATCTTGGTATTCTAGTCCAAGTTGATCCAATTCATTTTTTGCTTTCTTACAAGTTGAACATTTTGGGTATTCGATAAATTCTAACATCTTCTTTTCTTTCTATTTTTTATTTTCTTGAAATGCTGCACCTTCATGTTGCAAGAGCCAGGCTTTCTTTTCGACTCCCGATGCATAGCCTGTCAGACGATTGCCTGATCCCAGCACACGGTGACAGGGTACGAGGATGGACCAAGGATTACGCCCCACTGCTCCGCCAATCGCTTGGGCAGAAGCCACTTGCAAATCTTTCGCTATTTGACCGTAAGTCACTGTTTGACCATAAGGAATGCTCTGTAAGTAGGCCCAGACCCACTTTTCAAAATCCGTCCCAATGGGAGCCAAGGGTAGTTTTGACAAATCCTGGGATTGCCCATCAAAGTAAACATCTAAATGGGAAACAATTTGATCCAATATCGGATGACTGGCAACCTCTTCTATCTGTTCAGCTGTCAAACCTCTCTCAAAATGAGTTTGGTCCTGTACCCAAATTCCATACAGATATTGCTCGTCAGCAACTAAGGATAAGGTTCCAATTGGCGACGGGTAGAGCATTTTTGCGTACCTTTTTCCCATCATTTTTTTAATTTCTGATAGGCCAAGCGTTCCCCATCAACTGGAACTTTACCGACCTGTTGGAAACCTAGCTTTTCAAAGATATGTTGCATGGCCTTGTTTTGTGCATGCGTATCTGAACGAAAATCTAGATAATCAAAACCTTCAATCAAGCCTTCTAGGAACGTCTGAGCAACGCCTTGTCCTTGGACATCTGCTGCCACAGCGATACGGTGAAAGACCAGATATTCTGATTCTCCCCCCTGCCAACTTCCTTCATAAATGGCTTCATATGCCGCCTCTGGGCTCTTGGTCACAGCAGAATAAGCTAACAGTTCTCCTTCTTCCAAGGCCACATAGGCTTGGCCTGAGATGATATCATCAATAATGATGTCTGCATTTGGATAGCCATTTTGCCACTGGTCGCTACCAGACTTAGCTAAGCACTTTTTAGCATCCTCCATCACCTGCATAATCGCATCTACTTCGTTTGGAAAAGCTAAACGAATCTCCATCTTTTCCCCTCATTTCTAACTATTTTCTCTCATCATAGCATAATTTAAAGCTTTCTACAAGCAGTTGAAACTTGACTTTTATTTTTTATTATTTTATAATCTAGTTATCAAAACTAGATAAAAAGGAGTTGGAAATGAATTCTAACTTTTCCTACCCAAAATGGGAAGACATTCCAAACATTGACCTCTATCTGGATCAGGTTTTACTTTATGTCAATCAGGTCTGTGCCCCTATCTCTCCAGATAAAGACAAGGGTCTAACAGCATCCATGGTCAATAACTATGTCAAACATGGTTACCTGACAAAGCCAGACAAGAAGAAATACCAACGCAAACAGATTGCCCGTTTGATTGCCATCACTACTCTCAAGTCTGTCTTTTCGATCCAAGAAATCGCTCAGACCCTCAATACTCTGCAAACTCAAGCGAGCTCAGACCAGCTCTACGATGCTTTTGTGAACTACATGAACCATGGGATTGATCCAGAAAATCCTATTATCCAAACTAGCTGTCAAACGGTTAAACTCTATCATCAAACTCTAGACTTAATCCTTAGCAAAGAAGAGGAGGAAATCCAATGAACACCAGCCTAAAGCTCAGTAAAAAACTCAGTTTTGGAGAGGAAATTGCTAATAGCGTGACCCATGCTGTAGGTGCCGTTATCATGCTCATCTTACTCCCCATTTCATCCACCTATAGTTATGAAGCACATGGACTTTTATCATCTTTTGGCGTTTCTATCTTTGTTATCAGTCTGTTTCTCATGTTCCTCTCGTCAACCATTTACCACTCTATGGCCTATGGTTCGACTCACAAATACGTCTTGCGAATCATCGACCACTCTATGATTTATGTGGCCATAGCAGGCTCTTATACGCCAGTCGTATTGACTTTGATGAATAACTGGTTTGGCTATCTGATCATTGCCATTCAGTGGGGAACAACCATTTTCGGCATCCTCTATAAAATCTTTGCTAAAAAGGTTAATGAGAAATTCAGCCTTGCCCTTTACCTGATTATGGGCTGGTTGGTTCTAGCTATCATTCCTGCCATTATCAGTCAAACAACGCCCATCTTTTGGAGTCTCATGGTAACTGGCGGACTCTGTTATACAGTTGGAGCTGGATTTTACGCCAAGAAAAAGCCTTATTTCCACATGATTTGGCATCTCTTTATCCTAGCAGCATCTGCACTCCAATATATCGCGATTGTTTATTACATGTAAAAAAGTTGAGAATCTTTTCTCAACTTTTTTCTTTACACATATTGATAAAATACTGGTGCAAGCGAGCATCATCTGTCAATTCTGGATGAAAAGAGGTTACCAGCATATTTTTTTCTTGCGCAGCAACGATTTGATTATCAACTGTTGCTAGAATTTCTACACCCTCTCCAACACTACTGATAATCGGACCACGGATAAAGGTCATCGAAATCTTGCCAACTCCCTTACATTCTGCCTCTGTATAAAAACTTCCTAGTTGGCGTCCATAGGCATTGCGCTGAACCACTATATTCATAGTTCCAAGATGACTTTCTTCCTGAGAAGTGATTTCCTTAGCCAGCAAAATCAAGCCCGCACAGGTCCCAAAGACTGGTAAGCCAGAGAGAATGGCTTCTCGGATGGGAATCAACATCTGCTGGTCACGCAAGAGCTTGCCCATAGTCGTAGACTCGCCTCCTGGAAAAATCAAACCGGACAAGTCACTCTGATGCTGTTGAAAATCCTCTAAATTTCTGATTTCAACACTAACAACACCTAACTTTTCTAGCACTTTAGCATGCTCTTCAAAGGCACCTTGCAAGGCTAATATTCCGATTTTCATCTATTTTCCTCGCTCAGCCATGAGAATTTGGATTTCATTCTCATTGATACCAACCATGGCTTCCCCTAGGTCTTCAGAGATTTGAGCCAAAATTCGAGGATTTTGGTAGTTGGTTACAGCTTTGACAATGGCACTTGCTCGTTTAACAGGGTCGCCTGATTTGAAAATACCTGAACCGACAAAGACGCCCTCTGCCCCCAATTGCATCATCAGCGCAGCATCTGCTGGCGTTGCAACGCCTCCGGCTGCGAAGTTTACAACTGGTAATTTTCCATGTTCGTGGACGTATTGGACTAATTCTACAGGGACTTGCAGGTCCTTGGCAGCCACATAAAGTTCATCTTCGCGTAGATTTTGAATACGGCGAATTTCTTGATTCATCATGCGCATATGGCGAACGGCTTGAACGATGTCACCTGTCCCCGGTTCTCCTTTGGTACGAATCATGGAAGCTCCTTCAGCGATACGACGCAAGGCTTCACCCAAGTCCTTAGCTCCACAGACAAAAGGAACTTGGAATTCCTTCTTATCCACATGGAAACGGTCGTCAGCTGGAGACAGCACTTCACTCTCATCGATATAGTCAATCTCAATAGCCTCTAAAATCTGGGCTTCAACAAAATGCCCGATTCTGACCTTAGCCATCACTGGAATGCTGACCGCTTCTTGGATTTCCTTAATCATCTTTGGATCGCTCATGCGGGAAACCCCACCGGCTGCACGAATATCAGCTGGAATCCGTTCCAAGGCCATAACAGCTGCCGCACCAGCAGCCTCTGCGATACGAGCCTGCTCAGGGTTCTGAACGTCCATGATAACCCCACCTTTGAGCATCTGTGCCAAGTTTTTATTTAGTTCATAACGATTTTCAGTCATTTCTTAATCCTCATCATTTGTATTGGTAGCTACCATTTCATTTTAAGCCAGATTAGAATGAAGTACAAGATAGAAAAACAATAATTGTCCGGGTACAAAAACATAAAAAACTATCTGACCTTAACCTAAGGCCAGATAGTTCATCAATTTTTATTTTTCAGCTGTAAGTGCAGCCATTGTAATATAGTTGTATGGTTTGTTGAAATGTGGCAAGAAGAATAGGTCTGTCAAGGCCAATTTATCGATTGTTACATGCTCTTGGATAGCAAGTGAGAACATGTGGATTCCCATACTGATAGCAGCATCATGTGACACCATTTGTGCACCAAGGATTTCGCGGCTGTCTTTGTCAAAGACAATCTTGATGGCAACTTCGTGGTTGTCATGTTTGATAAATTCTGGTTTTTGAAGATCGTTAAATCCAGTTTCAGTTGCATTATAGCCTGCAGCTTTGGCTTTTTCAAGCGTCAAACCAGTCGAAACCATGTGAAGACCGTAGATAGAGATACCGTTTGATCCTTGTACACCGATTCCTTCCAATTCATGACCACAAGCGTTATAAGCACCAACGATACCAGTACGTACAGCGTTTGAAGCAAGCGCGATGTAGCTAGTGTCTTTACGAGCATTGTCATAAACAGTTGCACAGTCACCAACAGCGTATACACCTGGGATAGATGTTTCTTGTTTCTTATCTACAAGGAAAGCACCGTTACGGAAGAGTTCAATCTTACCGTCAGCAAGAGCTGTGTTTGGACGGAAGCCAACAGCAAGAACCACCATATCCACATCAAATGTTTCTTTGTCTGTTACCAAGCGTTCAACTTTTCCATCACCTTGGATGGCTTTAACTGTTTGACCAAGAGCCAAGCGAATGTTGTGGTCTTCCAAGTTCTTCGCCATCATTTGTGTGAAGTCTTTGTCATAGTAGCCGTTCAAAACTGTGTCTACGATATCGACAAGCACTACTTCTTTTCCAAGACGCTCGAAAGCTTCGGCAAGTTCTACACCGATGTAACCACCACCAACAACGGCAATGCGCTCAAGGTGTTTGCTCTTGTCTTCAAGTTTTTCAATAACTTCTTCAGCGTTTTGGTACAATTTAACAAATTGTACATTTTCAAGAGTCGCTTTGAATTCGCGGTTGCCCTTAACGATTTCAACACCTTCGATTGGAGGCAAGATTGGAGTTGAACCAGTTGCAAAGATCAATTTATCATAAGACTCTTTGTGCTCTTTTCCTTCAACTTCTGCAGTCACAACTTTGTTATCGTAGTCAATTGAAAGAACTGGTGAGTTCATGTAAACTTTAGCACCTTTTGCTTCCAATTTTTCTTTATCAGAGTAGAAGAGACCTTCTGGGCCATCAATTTGTTCCCCGATCCAAAGCGCCATTCCACAACCAAGGAATGAAATATTTGAGTTTTGGTCAAATACTACGATTTCGTTCTCATGACCAAAGTTATCCAACATCGTATTAATACAAGCTGTACCAGCGTGGTTAGCACCAACTACAACGATTTTACTCATAGAAAAATTCCTACCTTTAATTTTTGATTTACTTTTCTAGTATATCATTTACTGTTAGCGTTTACAAGACATTTGCTCAGAATTCTCTTTTTTTCAGAAAAAAATACACTTATTATTAACAGGCCTTATTTTTCTATCGTTTTCGTTCTAATTTTGAGCATATTTCTTGACTTTTTTGTCAAAATTCATTTGTGAAAACGCTGACTTTATGGTATGCTAGTTACATGGAAATAAAATGTAAGGGGTTTAATTTTTCTTTAACCAACTTATATTGAATGATTTCCTATGAAAAGAAAGGAGCTGGTAGCTTGCCTCTTCATTCACGTTCTGAACGGCTAATGGGAACAACTATCACGATTTCATTAGTAGATGAGCGGGCAGAAATCCTGCTTCAGGGCGCTTTTGACTTGCTCAAGGAGCTCGAATACCGCTTCAACGCCAATAGTCAAGAATCCGAACTGATGGAAATCAACTACAAGGCTGGAATCGCACCTGTTAAGGTTCATCCTGACCTATTTGAACTGATTGCTCTTGGACTAGAGCACAGCCTAGCTCCCTCTAGCCATCTAAATATCAGTATCGGTCCCTTGATTCAAACCTGGCGAATCGGATTTGCAGATGCACGACTTCCAGAGTTAAACGAAATCGAAGCTGTCTTGCCCCTAGTTGACCCGCATTTTATCAAGTTAGATCCGACTAGCTCTACTGTTTTTTTAGAGAAGAAAGGAATGAAGCTTGATCTAGGTTGCTTAGCCAAGGGCTATAGTGCAGATAAGGTTGCCCAGTATTTAAAAGCACACGGTGTCACCTCTGCCTTGATCAATCTCGGAGGAAATATCCTCACCATCGGGAATAACCAAGCTAAAGAAGGGAAAGCCTGGCAGATTGGGATTCAAGATCCGCAAAATCCTCGTGGCAATCATCTCCTAACCATTCCTGCTTCTAACAAATCCGTTGTCACTTCAGGTATCTATGAACGCCATCTGACAGTAGATGGAAAAGACTATCACCATATCTTTGATAGTGAGACAGGATTCCCTGTCGAAACCGATCTTGCTAGCCTAACGATTGTCTCTGATAAATCCGTTGATGGTGAGATTTGGACAACGCGCCTTTTCGGAGAACGAAGCGCTTCTATCCTCTGGCAAGTCGAAAGTATAGATGGTATTGAAGCCATCCTCATTGACAAAGAGGGACGCCTTGCTTGTTCTTCAGGCCTTCAAAATTGTATTATGTAAAAAGAGAAAGGAAATCTCATGCTAAAACTTATTGCCATTGTTGGAACGAACTCTAAACGTTCTACAAACCGCCAATTGCTCCAATACATGCAAAAACACTTTGCTGATAAAGCTGAAATTGAACTCGTTGAAATCAAGGATATCCCTGTTTTCAACAAACCAGCAGATAAGCAACTTCCAGCTGAAATTCTTGAGATTGCAGCTAAAATTGAAGAAGCTGATGGTGTGATTATCGGTACTCCTGAGTACGACCACTCTATCCCTGCAGTTTTGATGAGCGCTCTTGCTTGGCTATCTTACGGTATCTACCCACTTTTGAACAAACCAATCATGATCACTGGTGCTTCCTATGGTACACTTGGTTCATCTCGTGCCCAATTGCAGCTTCGTCAAATCTTGAATGCTCCTGAAATCAAGGCAAATGTTCTTCCAGATGAATTCTTGCTCTCACACTCTCTTCAAGCATTTAACCCAAGTGGTGACTTGGTTGACCTTGATGTCATCAAGAAATTGGATGCCATCTTTGATGACTTCCGTATCTTCGTGAAAATTACTGAAAAATTGCGCAATGCACAAGAATTGCTTCGCAAAGATGCAGAAGAATTTGACTGGGAAAATTTGTAAGATAGGAGACCGAAAGAATGAAATTTGTTGGACTTGTTGGATCAAACTACGATCAATCATATAACCGCAAACTCTTGGAATTTATTCGTCGTAATTTCAAATTCAAATTTGAATTAGAAGTTCTTGAAATTGACGAAGTTCCAATGTTTAACCAAGACGAAAAATGGGACGAAAGCTTCCAATTGCGTTTCTTGTATAACAAGATTACACGTGCTGATGGTGTTATTATCGCTACTCCTGAGCACAACCACACTATCTCAGCTTCACTCAAATCTGTACTTGAATGGCTTTCATACGAAGTTCATCCATTTGAAAACAAGCCTGTTATGATTGTGGGTGCATCATACTATGACCAAGGAACATCACGTGCCCAAGTTCACCTTCGTAAAATCCTTGATGCTCCAGGTGTCAATGCCTACACGCTTCCAGGTAACGAATTCCTTCTTGGTAAAGCTAAGGAAGCTTTTGATAACAACGGAAATATCACCAACGAAGGAACTGTTAAATTCCTTGAAACTTGCTTAGATAACTTTGTAAAATACGTAGGAGTCGTTTCGAAATTGAAAAAACCAAAACCAATCGAACCAGAAGACTTGGATTGTGGAAAACCAATTGCTACAACCATTACTGAAGTTGATCCTGACGATCCAGAATGGGTAGAAAAAGTTGCAGCAATCACTGGCGCTGTTTCTGGTGATACCTATGTCAAATTGGACCACGGTATCTTGACAGTTAATCAAATTGATATGTTCTTGAAAGCTATGCCATTTGAATTGACATACGCTGACGACAACAACCAATTCCTATACTACAACAACGCTCACCAAGATCCAGACACCATGTTTGCTAAACGTGTACCACCTCAATCAGGTAGCCGTATGTCGACTGTTCATGGTTCTCTTCCACCGGCACGTATGAAGAACGTAGAGTGGGTTATCGGAACACTTCGCAACGGAAACCAAGAATACGTCCGTACGATCGTTCCAGGTTCTCCTGCAGGTGTCATCAACACCCACAACTACCAAGCAATGTACTATCCTGATGGATCATACGCTGGTATCAATGAAATCGTCTTTAACTTCCAACCATGGCTTGACTGGTACCTAAAAGAGACTGGTCAACGTTTGGTGGGTGGTAGCGGACCATTTGCTCCTGCAGCTGGAGGTCATGGAGAAGCTGATGCTACTTCTGGCGCTTCTGATTCAGGGGATGCTGGAGGCCACGGTGGTGACGCTGATGCTACTTCTGGTGCAAGCAACTAAGAAACCAAAAAGGAGCCAAATGGCTCCTTTCAGATTGAAGATAAAGTCCTTAGAAGACACTTTTCTAAGGGCTTTTCTTTTTGTAAAGTTGTATCATAGAGGTAAGAAAAGTTGTGAGGTGCTAACTATGTTTCACAAAGAAAAACCAGATTATCATCGCTGCCAATATGGCTTCTATACGATAGACGAATTGGTCCCAAGAGATCACTTTCTTCGCCAAGTGGAATCAGAGGTTGATTTTGACTTTATCTATGACTTAGTTGAAGATACCTATAGTCCAGATAATGGTCTCCCTTGGCGGACAAGATTTGATTGGCCGGAGCTACATCAGTCTCTCTCAAGGGGAAAAGCAGCTCTTGCTGATTGCGCGCAGTCTCATGGAAAAGCCAGAACTGCTTATCTTAGATGAAGCGACCAGCGGTCTGGATCTCTTTGTTGCTCGCGAGCGCCTGCTGGATCAGATTGGTAAGATTACACAGATGGAGAAAGCTCCAACTATCCTCTATGTCACCCACCATGTTGAGGAAATCACTGCTGCTATGGATTATGTCCTACTACTAAAAGAAGCTGAAATTATTGCCCAAGGTCCTAAAGGAGACATACTTCAAAAAGAGGTCATGGATCGCTTCTATCCTCAGCCAGTCGAGCTGATTGAGCTGGGAGAAGACCGCTATTTCATCAAGGTGGAGGTCAGATCCTCATGAAGCAATTTTCTAATACCATTTTCAACCTGGGCTACTTCCTGATTCTGACCATGACTGCGATTGCCTTGCTTTTCCTGTCTGGGCAGATTCTGCTGTCCCATACTTACATCCCTTTGAGGATTGCTGAGGGGGTCCAATTCGTCAGTAATCCTTGGTATTTCTACCCTATCCTCCTGCTCTTTCTCCTCAGCCTCTTTTTAATCCGGCCCCTGTTGGAAAAGGTTCAGACCAAGCATCTTTTTTGGATTTTTTCCCTCATCTTTATAGCAGCAGCGATTTTTCTGATAACGGCCTACGATGGCCGCATTCGAGCTGACGCCAAGCACGTTTTCAATGCAGCGCTAGCCTTTAACCGAGGAGATTACAGCTCACTGACAACCGTCGGAAGCTACATGTATCGCAATCCCATCAGCTAGGACTGATGACTCTGGAGCGACTTTATGCTTTTATTTCTCCGACGACTCATTTTGCCTTTAGCATGAATGTCGTCTGGACTTTACTCAGTCATTTCTTGATCTACAATATTACAGCCCTGCTCAATGCCAGAGAAATGATTCAGAAATACACGATTCTGCTGACTTTTCTCTTTCTACCACAACTCTTTTTCGTTCTCTTTGTCTACGGTACCATTCCCGGTCTCTTCTTCTGTCTGCTCAGTCTCTATGCTTTTATCAAGCTGGATCAGAAAGGAAACCTGCTCTATGCCTTGCTGGGAGCTGCCAGCATCAGTCTGGCCTGCCTCCTGCGCAATAACTACATTATCTTTGCCATTATGCTGATCGGCGTCTACTTCCTGTCCGTTTTTTATAAATGGTCTTGGAAGAAACCACTGACTATCATCCTGATTTTAGCCGGCATCGTTCTTTCAAACAAGGGTCTGACGGCCTACTATGAGCAGCTGATCGGAGGCAAGATAGGTGTCGGCACACCAAAAATCGCCTACATCACTATGGGCCTGCGGGATGATCCTAATCGGTAGAGTCTGGGAGGCTGGTACGATGCCTACAATACCAAGATTCTCAAGCGCAACAAGTACGATGAAAATTTGGCTACAGAAATGGCCACTCGGGATTTGAAGGATATCCTGATTCACTTCAGCAAGCATCCTGATTATGCGCTGAAATTCTTCTACGAAAAGGTCAAGTCTACCTGGACTGAGCCGACTTTTCAATCCATTTGGACTGGGCCTCAGATTGAGCGCCAGCAATACATGAAGCCAACTGTCTTGCGCAGCATTTATGAGGAAAGAAAAGGTTATCAGATTGTTAATTTCCTGCTCTTAACCCTGCTAGCCAGCATCTATCTGCTCTCCTGTTTCTTTATCCTGCATAAATTTTTCGTCGCCGAGGAAAAGCTGACGCCTTTTGACCTCTATCCCTTCATCTTTCTCTTGGGGGGCGGCCTCTTCCACTTCTTCTGGGAAACCAAGAGCCAGTATGTCTATATCTATGTCCTCCTTCTCATCCCTTCCGCCGCTCAATCCTTAGTCGACCTGAGCGATTGGTGGAAGAACAAAGGAAAAGGGAAATCAACAGACCAGCTTGAGAAAAACCTATAAAACTTGAACACTTGATAAGAATTTGTTATAATTTTATGGGAATACTCAGTGAAACAAAGTTGAATTTGTAATTAAAATTTTTTGTATTTTGCGAAGGGAGAATAGCGATTTATGTTTTCAATATTAGGTGCAGGATTATTTGGAGTTATAGCAATTATGACAGTTCTTATTGCTTGCGGTCTGCCTTTGGGCGAATATACAATGGGTGGTCAACATAAAATCTTACCTAAGAAATTTAGACTTGCGGCAGTCCTTTCAGTAGCTATCCAAATTTTTGCCATGATCATTATTTTGCAAGCTGGAGGTTTGCTTCCCTTGTGGTTTTCTTTTAAGATTACTAAATATATTTGTTTCTTCTTTGCCGCTTACCTATCCTTGAATACGATTATGAACATGATTTCAAAAAGTAAGAAAGAAAAATATGTTATGACTCCGATTTCACTTATAGCCGGAATATGTTTTTGGATAACAGCATTTCAGATGTAGCATGTGAAATGAGGATCATCTACAGTGCGTCAAATTGGGGTTTGGGAATAACATCTCTATACATGATTGCTAGTGAGATTATTGTGATATCATGAATAGTGGAGTCGCAAAGACGATGAAACATAAGAATTTGTCTAAATGAATAGAAAAATTTTTAAAGCAGTAAATCGCAATGGTTTACTGCTTTTTTGCTTATTTTGAGAAGTCATAACCACCCGTCAAAACGGGTGACTTGTACACCGGCTATAAGCCGTTTCCCTTTAGCGACGTCTAAAGACGTTCGCTGAACTTCTTTTAGGTTAATGCTATGATTACTTGACTAATGCCCGTGAAAACGGGATTTTACCTTGTTCTAAAACTGCCATCTGAGAACGCTTTGCCACTTAACTTATCAAAGACAAGGTCATTTTTTCCCAATCGCCTATATATTTAGAAACTATCTTTTCATTTAGGCCCACGGTACTCACATAGTCTCCTCTCGCCCAAAACTTTCAATTGCCACAATATACCCCCTCTTGTTTTTCAATCTGAACAGGAGGGGGTATTTTGAATGGAAATGAATAAGACTTAGTTTTGTGTTATTAGCTTTTTCATCACTTCATTTTAATCATAATCAGCATACCTCCACCAAGCTATTGTAGCGATAAGACCTAGAATGCTTACCCCAAACAAACTGACAATGCTCCCAAAATTCAATAGTGCTTTTCCTGCAATACCACTTGCGAGTGCAGGAATCGCCCATGGGATGTATTTCCCAAAGTTAAGAGCAGAACCAAGTTGAGAAAAAATAATACTAAAAATGATAAATGCCAATGGAGACAAATAGCCCCGGCCTAAACAAGCAAAAAAAGCTACTGGAGTAGAGAGTATGATCGTAAGAGTAGTACAATAACCAAAAGTAAGTATACCTTTGAAAATCACCGTTAAGCTCCCACCCTCAAGCCCAATCAGATTGCCAGCTAATAATCCTAATAAAAGTGCAAAAATTGATAGAATATAGCTCCATAGAGCGATAACGATAAACTTGGATAATACGATTGTATCTCTTTTCATCGGGAGCGCTAATAGGTCTATCATCGTTTTATCAGAATATTCTCTACCAAAAACCCAAGATGCTGTAAATCCAAAAATGAGCAATCCTCCAACAGAAATGACTTGTGATACGGTCATTAGGTACGACGACCAGTCTGTTATCCTCATCATTTCCATTTTTGCAGAAATCAAACCAAGATTTTTGAAATTCTCTGGATATTTCATCATAGTTGCAAACAATCCAACAATAAAAGGAACTAAACAGATAGAACAAGCAGTTACGATGGAAAGTTTTGATTTTATTAACTTTTTCCATTCAATTAAAATACAGGAACTAAGCTTTTTCATTCGAAACACCTCCATTATAGTCATTCAGTATTCTTAAGAAATAACGCTCTAAATCTTCTTTCTCAACAGTCAGTGATTTAGGTGGATAACCTGCATTAACTAGCAATGTAGCAATTTTTTCCGGATATTCCACAGCTTTTGTATCAGTTAATTCTAAGAAATCGATGTTATTTTCTGTGTCTGATTGAATGTTTACATGATAGCCCTGGTTAGATAATACTTCTTTCATAGCCTTATTATTAGAGCCACTTACTAGTAACTTCTTTTCTAAGTACTGCTCTAATTCATTGCTTTCAACTTCTCTTATAATTCTGCCCTCATGTACAATAACTATCCTAGTAGCAATTTTAGATATTTCTTCCAGATTATGACTTGAAATAAGAACAGTTGTGCCTAGATTATTCGCCAATTCCTTTAATAGTTCTCTCACTTCAATAACTCCAAAAGGATCTAATCCATTTGTTGGCTCATCAAGAATTAGAATTTTAGGTTTATGAATAATCGCTTTTGCAATTCCTAAACGCGCAACATTTCCTAAAGAAAGATGCTTCTCCTGTTTATGTTCATATTGCTTTAGTTTTAATTTCTCAATTACCCAGTCAATATTATCTTTATTAACCCCTCTTAATTTACTAACTATTTCTAAATTTTCTCTCACAGTTAAGTCTGGATAAGAATAAGGCGTCTCAATAATATAACCTATTTCGTTTCGAAGTTCTAAATTACTTAGATCTAACTTTCTTCCTTGGATATAACATTCTCCTGATGTAGATTTTATCAATCCTAGCATCATTCTCATCGTCGTTGTTTTCCCTGCACCATTTAGTCCTAAAAAACCTACTATTTCACCAGGTTTTATTGAAAGATTCAAGTTGTCGACAACATTTTTTGTTCCATATCTTTTAGAAAGCTTTGCGGTTCTAATTGCTTCTTTCACCATTACCTGTCCTCCTTAGTAATTTGTTCCACAACTCCTTGTATGACTAACTTCAATGTAGTATCAAATTGTTTTTCGCCGATTTCCTCGATGTGTAATATAGTCATAGCAATCGTTCTAAATAAAGCAGAGACGATTTCTACCGATACATTTTCTTTAATGTTGATTCGAGACACAATTTTTTTAACCATCCTATCGTCTATCAGATGATGATTTGTTATCGCCTCTTTCGGCAATTTTCTTATGAGTAATTCCATTTCATTATTTTTAAATATGGTATACATAAATGAGTATCGAAAATCTTGATAAAAATCATAAAGTAACTCTACCAGACGATTTGTATCTATCTTGGCTTCCATATCTAATTGTTCTGTCAAGCGATTCATAACATCTATTTGATATTCTTCTAAGACCGCAAAAAATAACATTTCTTTTGAGGAATAAAAATTATAAAAAGAACCTTTGGAAATATCTACCATTGCTGCCATCTGGTCAACTGTGGTTTTCTTAACCCCATATCTTTGAAGACATTCCTTTGCAACTTTATGTAATTTCTTTCTAATTACTTCTTTTTCTTCAGTAGTAAAAGCAGTAGCCATAACTTCCTCCTAAAAACTCTGTGACGTTTTTTGATTTTACAGTCATATAATATCATATAAATTGAAAAATGTCAAAAGTCTTATATATTCTATGTAAGAAAATATAAGATTTTAAATTTACACACATCTCAATTCTCTTCATTTAGACCTAATTATTCGATTTTCACGATTTAAAAAATAAGGATACAGTACTGAAACCTCCTATTATCTGGCTTTTCTCTCTGTATCCTTATTGTATCTCAAGTTCCTTCTCTCAATTTCTCAATCATGACCAAGAAAGGCGGATTGTTAATCTGATTGATGGTCTTGTAGAGGGCAACAGTGAAGTCCCCTGAGGCAGGTAACTAAGATTAGCTGAGCATTGTTCCAGCAAGCTTCTGCCAAACGCTGGCGGTTTACTACTTCATTTAAAACAAAGAGTATGAGACAAAAAGATTTTGATTTTAGGAATTCCTTATTATAAATTTTTAAAATCGATAGATTAGAGCAAAAAAGCGAACAAGACAGAATTCTGAGTGTCAGATAACTCGTTTTGTTCGCTTTTTATATTGAAGGTTAGACTTTTGTCCAAGACTCTTTTTTATTACAACAGAAAAGGGGAATGTAAATCATCTACACCCCCTTTCATTTTATGAGTTAGGATCATCTAAACTACGGCCATGCAAACCTTTTTCACGTTGTACTTGGCGTAGTTTTTCTGGTGTGACATCATTTCCTTCCTCGTCCACAATTTTAATTCCTTCAATGTGGTGACGAACAGAACGACGATATCCTTCGATGTACTCCTCACGAAGTTTAGCTTGTTCCACTTTTTCAGCAGAAGTTAAGCCTTCTGTTTTTTTCTTTTTAGCAAGCTCGTTAATACGAGCGATTTTTTTCGGATCCATTTCTTCTCCTTTGTGATAAGATACAGTCCGTTTGACTGAGTTTATTTGGTATTGATTTGGTTGAAACGTGCAAGTTTAGCTGCTTTCTTAGTTAATTGCGACAAGATAGCCAAGCGATTTTGTCGGACAGTCCGATCTTCAGCCATTACCATGGTATTTTCAAAGAAAGCATCAATAATTGGGCTAAGCGCAAAGAGTTGTTCTAATTGCTGACTTGCAGCCCCTGACAAAACAAGAGATTCTACAGCTTCTGCCAAGGCTTTCTCTTCTTCATTCTCAAAGAGAGCAGGGTCAACTGTTTCAGATCCTTCCGCTTTCTCAGCCAAATTAAAAGCACGAGAGAGAGATTCGACAGACGGTTTGAAGTTTTCTTCCTTGCTTGCTTCGACAAGAGCACTTGCTGCTTCCAACATATCCGCCACAACAAAGTTTGAACTTGCAAGAACTGCTTCCTTGATATCTTTTGGAGTAGAACCCATCATCTTATCGACACGAGCCTTGATAAAGTCCATGACCTCCGCTTTATTTTCATAAGTCAAACTGTCGAATTTCAGGGCATAAAGGCTATCAATCAGCTCATCCATAGCAATGTGCCAACCAAAAGCATCCAAGATACGAACTACACCTTGCGTCGCACGACGAAGGGCATAAGGGTCATTAGAACCTGATGGAATCAAGCCTACTGAGAAGAAACTCAAAATCGTATCCAATTTGTCTGCAATGGCTAGAATGGCTCCCACCTTACTCTCTGGAAGAGCTCCGTCAGCAGCTGTCGGCATGTAGTGTTCACGAATAGCAGCCGCAACTGCTGGAGTTTCCCCAGCAAGGAGGGCATATTTCTCACCCATAATTCCTTGGAGCTCATCAAACTCACCAACCATACCTGTCAACAAGTCAAACTTGTAAATAGCTGCTGCACGAGCTAGGTCAACTGTTTCATCCACTGACAAGCCAGCTTTTTCTGCCAAGAGAATGGCAATCTGCCCCGTACTAATCATATGTTCACGAAGAGAACCAATCTTTTCATGGAAAGTGACGTTGTTTAATTTTTCAACAAGGTCAGAAATGACCAATTTTTGGTCTTCACGCCAGAAGAATTCTCCGTCCTCCAAGCGGGCTACCAAGACTTTTTCATTTCCCTTGATGACATTTTCCAAATGCTCAGCGTTTCCGTTACGAACAGAAATAAAGTTTGGCAAGAGTTTACCTTCTTGATCACGAACAACGAAGTAACGTTGGTGTTCCTTCATCGAAGTCACCAAAACTTCTTCTGGAACGTCAAGGTATTTGGCATCAAAACTTCCCATGAAGGCAGTTGGGTATTCAACCAAATTCAAGACTTCATTAAGCAAATCAGCATCAATTTCGATACGTACCCCATGTTCAGCTTCGATTGCCTTGATTTGGTCAACAATCATTTGCTCACGTTCACGTGGATCTGCGATTACAAACTGAGCACGAAGGTCTTCTTCATAGCTCAAAGCTGACTGAATCTTGGTTTCTTGTCCCAAGAAACGATGACCGCGACTCACACGATCGCCCTTGATATCAAGGAAATCCAAATCAAACTCTTCTTCATCTAAAAGAACTGTCAAAGTGTGTACAGGGCGGATGTATTCAAAGGTATTGTTAGCCCAGTGCATGCTGACAGGGAAAGTCAAGGACTTCAAGACATCTACAACACCTGGTACTATGGTTTCAACTGGTTGACCCACTTCTTCCTTGGTAACATAGACATATTCTTCACCCTTGATTTCACGGAATTCAATATCTTCAACCGTCAAGCCTTTCCCACGGACAAATCCTTGAGCTGCTTTGGTGAAGTTTCCATCACTATCCAAGGCAATTTTCTTTGCTGGACCCTTGAAATCTTCTGTCAAATCAGACTGTTTGTCTGCAAGACCAGTCACACGAACAGCCAAACGACGTGGTGTTGAGAAGGTTTGAATGGCTTCAAAAGACAGGCGGTTTTCCTTGAGGAATGCTGCCATTTTTTCACCTAGTTGTTTTTCGCTTGGAGTTACTACGTAGGCTGGTAACTCTTCAAGACCGAGTTCTACTAATAAGTTTTTTGTCATGTTTTTTCCTTTACATTTTCTTCAATCTTTTTTGATATGCACCTTAGGTACTGGGGACGTCGCTAACTAACTTTTGTGAGTCTGTAAGGAAATCTTATACCAAATAAACTAAGATTTCCAACAGTCTCATCAAAGTGGATTTAGCTGACTGATTTTTGAACCCAAGGTTTCAAAAATCCCCACATAACAGTACGGCGGTGCATATCCCTCTAGCAAGTCTTCGACTTGCCTTTAACGATTTTAGAGCACAGTATTACTTACTATTCTGCGTCTTCTGCTAGGAGTTTAGCTCGTGTTGCTTCATCCAAAAGTGGGTAACCTAGGCGTTTGCGTTCTGCGACAAAGGTTTTGGCTACGACACGGGCCAGGTTACGGATACGGGCGATATAGCCTGCACGTTCTGTTACAGATACGGCACCACGCGCATCAAGCAGATTAAAGGTGTGTGAACATTTGAGAACATAATCATAAGCAGGGTGAACCAAGCCTTCTTCTAATGCGCGACCAGCTTCTTTTTCAAACTTATCAAAGTTTTCCAGCAACATTTCTTGGTCCGAAATTTCAAATGAATATTTTGAATGCTCATACTCAGGCTGGATAAAGATTTCTCCGTATTTTACACCATCAGCCCACTCGATATCATAGACAGAGTCCACTTCTTGAATGTAAGAAGCCAAACGTTCCAAACCATAGGTAACTTCCGCAGTCACAGGGCCAGTTGCCAATCCACCGACTTGTTGGAAGTAAGTGAACTGAGTGATTTCCATACCATCAAGCCAAACTTCCCAACCGAGACCAGCAGAACCAGTCGATGGATTTTCCCAGTTATCTTCAACGAAACGAATATCGTGCTCCAAAGGATTGATACCCAATTTTTTCAAAGACTCAAGGTAAAGTTCCTGGATATTTGATGGAGAAGGCTTCATAACCACTTGGAATTGGTGGTGTTGGTAGAGACGGTTAGGGTTTTCCCCATAACGACCGTCAGCAGGACGACGTGATGGCTCTACATAAGCCGCATTCCATGGCTCAGGACCAATAGCACGAAGGAAAGTGTAAGGACTCATCGTCCCCGCACCTTTCTCATTATCATAAGCCTGCATGAGCATACAACCTTGGTCATTCCAAAATTGTTGCAAAGTAAGGATGATTTCCTGGAAAGTCAATTTTTTAGACATTGTTTACTCCTTTTTTATAAATTACTTTCGACACGAGTCTGCCTCGTCGATCATACGAGGCAAGACGAGTTAGTACTGCGTCTAGCTCAGGCACTCTAGTGCTGAGCGTGGGGTAGCCCGACTGTAAGGAGGTCTCTGCCACTGACGCAGTAAAATGTTAATTTCTTAGACATTGAGTACTCCTTTAATTTATATTATCTTTTTAGCTTTATTCATCAAGCAACCAAGAAAAAGCTGGGTCCTGAAAAATATGACGTTTGGGAACCGTTTGTAAATTCTGATCGCATTCGTCTATTGTACCTAGTTTCAAAGCACAGACTTCTGGTATATTTTCTTGAGCAGTGAAAATTTGACTATGACAGTTCTGACAGTAATAGCGTTGTTTTCCTGGAGATGAACTATAGGTAACCAACTGTTCTTTTCCATGCAATACTAGGTTTTTACTGCTAACTTTGGCATTCACTGTATAGGCAGACGCAGTTGCTTTCCGACAGAATGAGCAGTGGCAAAAAACTAATTCCGACAATTCCTCATCTAAAGTGTAGGTCACTGCTTTGCATAAACAAGATCCTTTAAGCATTATGCTCCTTTCTACTTAGGCATTAGACGAAATTCAAAAAGAACCGAATTTCAACACCCAAGCCTTGCGACTAGGGGCGTCTGAAACGCGGTTCCACCCTAATTTATAACTTCATTGTTTTTAAAAATACGACAGAAAGCGCCAGTTTCTTACCTTGTTCTACTTGGCTCCCACTACCCCAAGCTCGCTGAAGAACGCCATAAGACTTTCTTTCCTAGCTAATATTATAGCAGATTTTCTAGCCAGTGTAAACCAAAAATGAGTCTGAGTATGCGGTAGAATTTTTTAGAACGCCTAAATTCATACATTTTTTAGGAGAACATCACCGAGTTTTAAAAAAAAGACTGAACAAATTTCTTGCTCAGTCTTGACATTGATACACTTATCAGGTATCATTAATTAAAGACTGAGTAAGAAGGACGAGTTCTTACTCGGTAAGGCGAGAAGTGTTAGCGCACTTTTCGTCTTTTTTATTCGATTAATTTAAGTAAATTATAACACATTTTTACATACCGTGCAAGCATTTTATGTTTGATTGTAGCACAAAAAGACCTTTTTTTACAAAGGTTATTGTTGTATAACTTTTTATATACTTTATTGTGTACTTCTATTGTTTTCGGAAGTAGGATAATCTTTTGCTATCAGGGTAACATTGATATCTAGATGTATTTTCTTTATCCGTTTTACTCATTCTCTTTTTAATGGTATAAGCAGAAACCTCCTCTAAAGAAATAAATTTTTCATAATCTTCTCTCCAGGTGCCGAAGAATAATTCTCTCAAGGAATCCTCATAATTCAAAACAATAATTCGACTCATCGTTTCAGCCCCAGCAAGAGTCCAATACATTCCTCTTTTTTTCATTCTATAAGTGACCTTACGATGCTGACTCTCCATTATCCCGATTCCTGCATGACTGAATCCTCTCTGTTCGGCTGGTTTGGTATATTGGAAATTTCTCAATATTTTACTCTTGAACTTCTCAAACAACTCTTGTTCTTCTTCTGTATCGATGTAACTTTCGGTTGTATCTAGGACAGTTCTCATTAACTGCTTATCATGTTGCTTAATCGCCTGGAAAGCTCTCTCTAATAGATCCTCAGAGTAAAATTTTAGATAATTCTTCAACTCCTTATTTACATGATACTCATCCCAGAAATGTTCGTGGCGTTTAATTCGCAGAACCTTCGCAATCTCTTTGAAAACATAGGGTGTATATCCATGACCTCCATCAGAGTTCGTAATCAATAAAGTCTGATTCGTAATTTCGTAATTATTGAACAAATAATCGATCACCTGCTCCCTCACTAAGCGGTTGTCAAGGCCAATAAATTCTTTTTTATCCTGGAGTTCAAATCGATTGCTGCCAACTTTCTGGCTTCCTGTATGGACTACAAAATGGGATAAATCGTAATGTTTATTATCCTTCTGTATGTCACGTGCTTTAACCATCACACCATCACCCTCAATATAAATAACCTGGGCTTTTCTTTTGCTAACTTCTTTATTCTCCTCATAATATCTATAGCCTTCTCTTTCCTCCAATAACTTCTCACAAATTTTTACGGCTTTTACTACAATTGGTTTTGTGATAGAGATGTGATAAGTCAATTGGATCACCTGAGTTACTTTATCATATGGCATTAAAGTAGATAATTTGGCCACCTGATACATAAATTCCCAGGAGAAGCGGACGTTCTTCTGAAGCCCTAACTTTTCATCTACTGGAATGACCCAATGATCTCCCTTTTTCCAACGTCTTCTTCTGAAAGTAAACTCTCCAAATGTAAAAGCGACGGTTCGCTCCATTGAATGAATACAGGTATAGCCCTTTGCTTTCATGACTGGAATCATCTCCTCATCATACCTAGAAACAAAATTATAAAATTCTTTTGCATTTTGAAACAGCAATTTATTTTTTAGTTCTCTCTCATCAAAGAAAGCCATTCAGAATCCTCCCTTATTAAAATTACGCTTATTTTAATAAATTTTGACCTGAATGTTCAAATAATCCTTTGTTCTGACAAAAAAAGAGCCTATCTTTTCAGATAAACTCTTACTTGTCATACCAGGGTTTCTCTTTCTTACTCAAATAGGATTTGCTCATTTCAATAGTAGCTATCCCCATAGGAATCAAAATAATACTCCATAAAACCGTCACAATTCCATCTGCAATAAAGGAAAAACCACCTGTAAAGTGAAGTCCCAAATACAGTAATAATACAACTGGAAGGAAAGCTGGAGCGAATTTTAAAACGGCCAACCCTAAAGCAATTATAAACACCATACTAAGTCCAAATGTTTTATAGAACACATAGATTGCTATAGCTCCGATAAAAATAAAGAACAGCTGAACAAGTCTTTTAATATCAATGAAAATCATCATAGATTCCTCCTACTTCATCAGTAATATTTTAAAATTTCATCTGTTAGGTAAATTCTATTTGGTAGATTGGATCCTTGGCGGACTTCTTCAATTAAACCATGATTCTTTAACTTCTTTTTCAAAGAAATCACTTTACTTTTACCTGATTGAAGAGCCTCCATTAGCTCCTCTATAGGGTAACATACAAAAGTATTTCCATTTTCATCATATCCTTTTAATTCAAAGTCAACTGCAGCTCTTAAACGATTTAATAAAAGCATGTAGAGAAAAATTCCACTACTCTTCAAATCATTGAACTGTGGGTTGTCTATTATTGGACGAGGGATGACAATTTGTCCTGAATCTATTGCTGCTGAAGAAAATTCAGGAATATCTGATAGATTTGATAAGTATTTCATTGCTGCATTTCCTTTCTTATGGAACGCTATTTTTTCTTTCGCTCCATCTTTTCCCATTCTCTTATAATCAGATTCTCAATATAAGATGAAGCTGATTTTTCACCGTGATACTCTACTAAAGCATCTAACATATCATATCGAACATTATGGTGCAGAGAGAAAGGAAAACGTTGCTTTTTGTTATAGCTTTCAGGAGACTTTCTAGCCTCCTGATTTTGTTTCCTCGACGAAAGAGTCTTTTCTCTCTTTGGTGTACTTTGGAATGTTTGTTTTACTTGTGCGAATCGATTCTCTGTCATGCTACCTCTCCTTCTAACACACTCAAAATATTTTCATATACGTAGTTTATATTATCATAAAACTTCTGATGTGTCTCTTGTTGGTTAGCTGTCATCTCTTCATGCTGCTCAAAGACACTCTGACTGATCACAAGACTCTTGGCCATGAGCTCTTTCTCCTGGATAGATCCCAAGTATGCCTGATCTTCTTCAACAACTTCTAAAAATTGTTTACAGGTGTCTGTTACATTGTTTCCAACGTACTTAATCTTATTTCCAATAAGATAAGGTTCTGCTTTAACATAGCTTTTCTTAGTAATAACTTCGATAGCTTCGCTCTTAATGAAATCTATAAAATTTTTCAAAGATAACCAGGCACGAAAACCATTAAGAGAGGCATCAGAAACAGCCAAGACAATATCTGATACAGCTATAAAATTTGCTGTAACTAAACTCTCATCATTGTGCGTATCAATCAGAATGACATCAAATTGTGCTTCTAACTCTTCGTAATGTTCGCTAAACCACATAAACAACTGGAGATACTTGTTGTTTCGACTAGCAAGATCTAACTGCTCATCTGTCAAACGCTCATCACCACAAATCAAACTGAGATTTTCTGATATTGGAACAATCTCATACTCTCCAGTCGTAAATATATCATAGACGGTTTTCTCACATTTTACATCAAATGTTCTTGTCAAATTACATTCCCAAGCTCCATCAATGAGTAGTGTTCTAAGCCCCTTAACACGTGCCAACCAATCCCCTTCATTAAAGGTATCTGTAGTCTTACCACCGCCACCTTTTCCTAAGTTTGTAGTCTGAATCTTCATGATTCCCTCCTTGGATAATTGTATATTTTGTTATATAACTTTTTATATACTTAATTATATCTAAAACAACCTTGTTTGTCAATATAAAAGCACAAAAAGTTATATAACTTTTTGTGCAACTTATTATCCGTATGTACCACCTATATTTCCGCCAACATAGGCTTTTAGCTGGATTTGTTGAACCGTAGTATTGAAATTTCCAACGAAATAGCTGTTCTCTTCTCCATTTTTAGTTAGAACAACTAAAAATTGAATCACGTCATCTGATTCAGTTGGCATCACTTCCAATTGTTTAGGTTGAAAATCATACTGATTCGTCAGAAGAGCCATCGCAAAGGTTTGAACCATCGCATTCTGTGTCATAGATAAATGATTCTCGATTGTTCCCTTGACATTTGGCAGAAAATTCGTCTTTTTTATATCTGCTACTGCTTCTTCAAAGGCTTTTAACACTTCTTTTTTGTCTTCTGAGCTTGCCTCTGCATAGGGGCGTTCTAGTTTTAACTTAGCTGTCCGATAATTCTTCTCGTCTGCTGTTTCCTCTCTGGAAGACGGCTCGTTTTGTGCGGTTCCTGAAGAACTCACCTGGGCAGCTTCTTCTATTTTAGTTTGTTGAGATGGTCTGAAACTCGATACAATCCCTATTCCTGCCAAAACCAATAGAATACCTACTACAATCGATACAACCATATTCTCCTTTATCCAATCAATCATCTTATATCCTCCTTTTAATTTGAACTTAATTTAGCTTCTCTGTCATCTGGATAAGCAAAAGAGATTACCTGTTCTTGTTGTTGTGATTTAGTCCAAATACGATAATTCCATGTATATGGAGTTTTGAACTGATCCCAACCACTCAGAGGTGTATTTTGTTCTACAAATAAGATAGAGCCATTCTCGAAAACATGACATACAATTCCAGTATGACCATATCCTCCGCCTCCTACCTGTGAAGAAAAAATAGCGCCTCTTTTGGGTGTAGTCTTAACCGAATTTCCAAATATTCCAGCCCATGCCGCCGCTTGATCTTTCCCATCTCCCTGTACTGAGCCAGAATGACCCCATAAGTGATTTCCCATGCTAATTGTAAGATTCACACATTGTCCAGCATACTCGTCACTTCCAGGATTATACCATCCTGTAGACTTAGCATAATCCATGCCTAAGCTCTTAGGATCAATAATGAATGGTTTCAAGCTATCTGGTAAGTCTTCTGGTTTATACCCCCACGCAGTCGCATCTGAAGGGACAGTTCCCGTTCCATCGGTACTGCTACCTGACTCACCACATCCACTTCTTTCAGCTGAAGAAGACACCGCACTATCTGAAGAACTGACATCTTGTGTACTGGATCCTTCATAAGGTTTCTCACCATGAGCAGCAATAGCTTCCTTATCAAGCCACTGATACTTCGTACCTAGTTTTTGGTACATATCAGTTAGTTTGCTCTTATAAGTGCCATCTGTGGCCCATCCGCCATCTGCTATAGCGGATAGGCTAGCAATGCCATTTGTATTGTTTATAGCCCCTTTATAAAGTGTCTGGTGAGCCATAAACTCAGCTTTCCCTACGATCCCTGCATCGTAGCTAGAGAACCAAGTATAAGCTCCTCCTGTACCGTCTCCGACATTCGCTCCAGGCTTTGTCCCACTTAAATCAACACTATCTTCACCATACGTCGCAAGAGTAACTGGAAAATTACTTTTGCTAGAGGTTTTAACACCTCCCATATTGTGAGCTTTCCAGAAGGAGGTACCATTAGGATTCGTAAAATTGAAGCCATTCTCTATCATTGTTTGAGTGATAGAGGCTGAAGGTAGGAAACCTCCTGCCTTCCAAGACAGGATATAGGCTTCCTTATGCTTTTTTACAAAGTCATCGATGGAACCATCAGCTGAAGAAACTGTGGAGTCGCCAGTTGAAGATGTTGTTTCTACAGCACCACAATCATTTCTTCCATTATTGGTTACAGCTCCCATTATCCCAACTAACATGGTTATCCCAACATTGATAATTAATAGGAGAGCCACAAAAGGAATGAGGATCTTCAGTTTAAATATTTTTTTCATGGATACCTCACTTATCTACCACAATCCTAATATTGTTCGCAAAATTCCATAAAAAACTAAAAATACAATAAATCCTATTCCAATCTTCTTGAGACCGTTCAAAAACTCCTTATCTCGTTCTTTTTGTGCTTCCAGGCGTTTTGGATCAGATTCTCCCTCTGAAGCGAAATAATCTCTTTCTTGTTGCATGCGATATTTACGAATCAATACGTATTGATCAAATCTCTGCTTAGTCCTGGCAATCATTCCTAGTTTATTTTTGGCCATTCTGGTTTACCTTCCTTTCTTACTCAATACCGCCATAGCGCTCAACTTCAGGGGCTAACAGCTGTTGGTTAAAGACCAGATTTCCTACCCCTGCAATATTCATGAATAACTGTCCTTTCGCCAGACGAGGCAAAGTCTCTAGTTCAGACTGGTTCATTGATCCAGATAAGGCGTTAGCTAGTAGAGGAACACTGGTTTCGTCCGTCTGAGCAAAAACTCTATATTGCATCAGACCAAAAATCCTCTGGACTGCCGTTACGTACGGATCCTTATGAGTGCCAATCCCCGTCTCAAACAGAATCCCTCGCAGTGAATTAACAGACAATACAACACCAGCAAAGTTTTCGCCCATTGTATCAATCATATCAGCCAGAAGGTTGACACTACTTTCATGCTTAGGGTCAATGAGTGTCTGTGCCCCACTAATATTGACAATATAGTGCTGCATATCCATCTCCGTTAAGTCAGGACGTCTCTTCAGTAATTGCTTACAGCGTTTTCCGTTATTGACAATATCAGCTGAGACAAGTGAAAGAACAGAGAATATCTGAACATTTAACAAATGAGGGGCGTTCTTCAACCCTGAGAAGTCAAATGTTACAACTTGCTCTGAAGAAATATCTTGAAATTCGGTTGTTCCCTCGAAAATTTCTGCGTTTGTTGTCAATAGTTCGTTAAACGTATTGTAAATGCGCTTAACAGCCTTGTGTTCGGCTTTATCCGCACTAGTTTGTTCCAGTCGACGTTTGTAGGAATCAACAAACAAAATAAAATCAGACAGAATAGGATACTCCTCCTTCACAATATCCGTCGCTTTCAGTTTTTCTGGATTCAACGAAGGATTTCGAGCCCACAACTCTTCTTCAATATAGAACTCATTCAAGAGAGTTCCAAATGTGATTAAATCGTCTCCTGTCACTTCATTATTCAGGAGTTTATAGATACTCTTCAGTTTCTCGATATGAAGATTGTAAGATTTTTTCTTATCAATTTCAGTTCCTGCTTCATTGGTTACTGTTGGAAATACCTGGAAAATATTGATACGGTTAGACTCACCTGATAAATCAAGAATCAATCCATGTTGTTTTCGTGTCTGATCAAGAAACTGGCCAGTAGCATCAAAGTTACGAATATAATGCCCCTTCGCATAGAGACCGTCTGTGTGTTTCATAAGAAAAGATCGCTGTCCCATCTTTGGATTTCCAGATAGGATCATAAAGGAGCGTGTTCTTTTCTCGTCACGTTCTAGAAAATTGAAATTTACCGCTCCATTTGTTGGAGTCCAACCTAGATAAAAACCCTTCTCATCTTCTAGTTTCGTATGATTAAAGAAATATCCACCAGCTATTGAGTGAGCTGGAGTCGGTATTCCTCTTCGATGATTGGGCAAATCAATCTGATATTCAGCTGGAATAAATGGAGCATGGTATTCAAAATCTAATTCTCCAGACAGAATAGTGGATTTGAATTTCGACGTTTTGTCTTTGACCTCTTCAACCTTCTTGAATAATTCTTCTTTGGTTGATGCGAACGTAAAGACACGAATATACATCCCGTACATAGCTATATTTTGCTTATCAATTTCACGGCTTAGTTTATTCAGATTGTCAATTTCATCTAGTTCTTTCCGATTATTGGTTAGTTTACTATTATTTGTAATCCGTGTTGACTTCTCTTCAATAGAGTCCTCAATCTCTTTTTGAAGCTGTCTGTTATCCTCCTTGTACAGTGACAGGAAGGAACGTGTACCAGGAATCAACAACAATTCAGAAAGCCAAAAACGATCCATCCCTTCAGTTGGATACTCATAATAGTGTAAGACCGTATGGTGCCCATCTCCACTTATCCAGGAGCGGTCATCCTTTTGAAAATCAATATTTCCTTGCGGTTGAATCTGACTAAGAAAAGCAAGGTCATATCCTTCATTTTTTAGTTGTCTTTGTCTACGTTTTGATAAATCAGGCATGCTATCTCTCCTATACTTTCTCATTCATATTGTTGTATTGCTTTATTATCTGAATTTTCTTCCTGTAGTTGATATCTTGCGGAACAAAATCATTATTTCCATAGGTTTTAGCCTTCCGAACCAATTCGTCCAATTCGGTTGTTGTGGGCGCAAATAGCCACAGAATGAACTCTGTATTATAGACTTCTTGTCGGATACTTTCTTCAACCTTAATTTGGCTTTGAAGCCAAATTTCACGATCCTTGAGTTGTAAAAAACGTCTATCGTTTACTGATAACTTAGACATATCTTGTCGCACTAAATCCAAATGATGGCGCAAGTCAGAAATTTGCGTGTCTGTATTTGTTGGCAAAGTTGTCGTCTCCACTTGGATATTCGGTCCAAATCGAGTCAACCAGGTTTCAAAATTTTCAATGGTTCTCATAACCTCGTTATAAGACATCGATCCTAAATCTTTACCTGGTATCTCCATCAGCTGCAAGTAGCCATAATCAACTAACTGGATATAAGCCTGACTGTTTGGAATGATTGATTTTACATCTAACAACTCAACGCAAGAATGCAAATCAAAATATTCCTGCGTTTGTCTCTTCGTTTCTTGAATACGTCCCAGCGGACGTTTCTCATTTTTTGGAGGTTTAGTTTGTTTAATCGCCATTATGGTTTTCTCCTTCTGATATAATTCAAGCTGATATAACGTTTTCTTCTTCGTCTGAAGAAAAGAAACATGCTGTGCCAATTCTTTTTGCCACCGTTGGCTGGCAATACAAGATATAAACTCATGACTGGTGTCAACAAAATGAATGCGAACATCTGTATCCATTGACTTTTAGGAAAGATCTTTAGGCCAACGCTCAAAGCGATTACGCCAGTAATTCCTACAAAAGCAATATCTAGGATAAGAAGCCCTATAATCTTGATTTTGGCATAGATATCTCTAGGTACACCGTATTTTTCACTGTACATTAGTTTCTCCTTTACATTTGTTTTGACACTCACATTATAATGAATAATCGAAAATATCTTTTAAAGGGACAATAGCGTTTTTGCCATTATCTTTCAGGAAAGAATTGTACAAAAAGTTATATACTTTTTTGAACAATAAAAGAAGCCTCAATCTTGAGACTTCTTGACTAAATCAAAGAATGATTCTTCAGAAAGGAAAGTGATGGATTGACCTTCTGATATTCTTCTAAGCGCTGCATCATGCTTTTTAGACCTTTTATCTGGATCAAAAAGATCCAACTGCTTGTGTCCTAAAACCAATATATCTGTCCTAGAAGATACATAGCCCTGCACGACGGCTCCTTTACTTTCTAAAAATCGTATAGCTTCTTCTCGAGTTAGAGGACGTAGGCTTCCTGTGATAACAATGTTCTTTCCTGTTAAATCCATAGTTCAGCCTATTCTTCTTCGTCGTCACTCTCAGCACCTGTGATATGACGTCCTCCCTGCATACGCTGTCCTGCTTGTTGCATTTGTTGGTTCATGTAGTTCATTTGATTCATGCTCTGTTGAAATTTTTGTTGAGAAGAATCAGGCTGTGCTGGTGGTTGTGTAGATTCTGAAACGGGGGCTTCTGCAGGTGGATTTGGATCTTGAATTGGGGACTCCACTCCTTCAGCTGAAGAAGTTGGATCGACAATAGGTGCTTCGGTTGTTCCTGGATCAACTGGAGGCTCAGGAATGTCAATTGGTCCAGGCTGATCAATTCCAGGAACAGCATTATTTTTCAGAGCGTTATAGGTCGCATTTTGAGCAGAGGCAGCCTTATCATCCAGCTTATCTAAAACTTTGCCAACTGCCCCTTGCCCATTTTGCATGGCTTCAAATGCTTTCCATTCTGCCAAATCAACCATATTGCTTACACCACCTTTGGCCGCATTCATCAAGCCCTGGTCTTTTACAGAGTTCAAAGCACCTTGAATACCTCCTCCAGTTCTGGCTAGGCTATTTCCTAGAATCTGACTTCCTTTAGACAAGGCATCTGGAGCTTTTTTAGCCATATCCATACCAAATTGACCAAGTGCCATACTGCCATTAAAGAGACCGCCTGCTCCAGCCGCAAAGGCATTCCCCATCATCATAGCACCAAGCAATTGTTGAGCTGTTTCACTATGACCAGTCGAAACTCCAAGCCAGCGCTCGATCATGGCCACTCCTTGCATGGCCGCAAAGAATACTCCAACATAGACAAAGGCAGCTGCGAGACACTGTTCCCACATGTTGAGTCCGTCAAAGAATCCGCCAGAAAGCTTAGATACAGCTGAAACAGAAAGGATTGGTAAATCTCTGAAAATCTCAAGCGTTACACGCATAATGATAACTTCAAAGAAGATTCCTGCTAAAGCACCACCAATCGTTCTTAGCAGCTCCTTATATTTCTTTGAGTTTGATAAAGAACTGTATCCGAGAATCGGAGAAATCATTGCTTCAATCAGAATATCAAAGATTGATTTGACGAGCTTAATAATCATGCTGACCAAAAGAACAACAAGGATAATATACTGGAGGAACATCCCTATCCAATTGACTTTATAGCGCATATAAACTGATTCAAAAGCGCTCAATTGATTGATGAGACGGTGTTCTGTGATACTTTCAACTCCAGTATTATTGGAATTCAACTTATGTAGGAACAAGCCTTTAATCCCTGCTATTTTATCGTTTTCCTGCATATCCTTTAACAGTTTTGGATTTGTCGTACCATAGTTTGCCCCAAAATCAATCTTGGTCGCAAAATCAGTCGTATCCCGCTGTGCAGGGTCATCCGTGATATTATTGACAGGGGTAGAGCCCTCCTGAACAGGCTTGATATAGCCATAATCATCCATTGGAAACAACTCCGTAGAAAAATCCTTGTAGATCAAGACTTTTAAGTCTACTACATTATTTTTCATGGGTTGAAGAGCCAGGGAGGAAGTTGGCTGACTACCAGAAGGGGCTTCACTGGAGACTGTCTGGATAGACATGGCATCCTGTGCCACTGCTGTTGAGATAGTGGTCAATGCTAATGGCAATACGGCAGTTACAGCTGTTACCAAAAGGAAATTCGTGATGACTCCTTTGTATTTGACTGGCTTTGTAAAAACTCCTGCGACAAGCGACACGACCAAAATCAGGGTGAACAAGGACGTCCCCAATAGCTGAAACCAGTAAAAGAACTGGCCTATAATCGTCTTCTGGTCGCCTAGATAACCGAAGAGACCAAAGAGCTTGAACATATTATTAAAAACATGTTCTAGGCTGGAAGTGATTTGATAAAGAGCCTTGGCAATCCCTCCTGGTAAATAGGTGAGAAACGCCATAAATGCAGGGGTCGGTTCTAAATAGTTATTCCAATAGGAATAGAACTCTGCCAGCTTTTTTGCATTCTCGCCTGTGATTTCACCATTGAGATTCTTGACCTCATTCATCAAATCTGAAAAGGTTTGATAGTGCACTAAAGGTACCTTCTTTCTTTCTAAGATACCCCTATCATATTCGATAATGGCAAAATCGTTTTTAAAGGGACAATGAAATTCTGACAATAAAAAAAGCCTCAAATAATTGAGACTTTTGTACGTTAATCTGCGGTTCCGTTGAAATCATAGAAAGCATTGTCTTCTTTATAGCCACGAAGTAATTCAATGACTCTAATTTTTTTACCACCTTCAGTCAAGACGACTTGATAGTAAGCACCAGCCTCTTCAGGCTTATCTGCATTATCACCAACAGCTATAGTAAAATTATCCTTTCCTTTCAGTTGACTTTCTAAACTAACAATCGTTCCTCTGAAAGAGGCTGGAATTGCCTTCACTTGTTCTTCTGAAAGAACACTGTACCTAATGCTTCTACCGTCGTTATTTGAGATGGTTCGTTTTTCTTTATCAAACTTTAAGGTAGATCCTACTCCACCACTAAAAATAGAACTATCATAACTATCTTCTTGTGAAAAGCCTGTATAGCTGTCTTTTAGCACATTTTTAGCAATAGAATCAGGTGATTTTTGACCACATGCCCCTAGTAAAATCAAGGCTAACCCTACTAAAACAATTCTTAAAAAGTGCTTTGCTTTCATCATTTTTCTCCTAATCATTATTTATTTCATTATAACAAACATCATTTTTTCTTGCAAGTGTTTATATAACTTATTGTACATCTTTTTAGATAACTTCATCCGCAAAGAAGTCGTCTCCGTCATCATAATAATCATAGTCACCTTGAATAACACTAGCTGCAGCTGCTTGGAATAATTCATCTGTGGAAGTAAAGGATTGGGATTGTACCTTTTGCCCTTTACCGTGACGGCCTGATAGTTTAGGAGTTTCTCCATTGTTGCTGAGGAGTGGCATGGTCAAACGTTGCCTCCAGTCGATGATGTTGTTGAAGGCTGTACCTGCATCAACTGCTATCTCCTGAAGTTCTAGCTCACGGTGTGCACTTTCGACTGGAATATCTGCAAGAGTCATCGATGTATCAAACTCCTCTTGTAAGAACATGTACTTGTAAGGGAAGCTGTTCTTATCATGTGCGAAGATTGGATCCGTTGTGACCTTACGTCCAACATTATCCCGTCCCTTGACCCCACGTAAGATAACCGCTTCTCCTTCCTGGAGCTTGGCCAATTGCGTTGGTGTCAACAACTCTTGTTTTGGATTTTCGACAGCTACATTTGGATTGGCTTCGTCCAGGATATTGCTGGAACGCCGTCTTCTGGTGATGGTACGTGTACCTAACTCCCCACTAAATCTCTTATTGGTATCTGGAGACGTCGTTTTGACGTAAACTTTCAATGAACAGTTATCCAGAATCGTTTGCGCAACATTTTCACCATAGACATTAACCAATTGTTCCAAGTTTTGAACCCAAAGATAATAGAGAATGTTTTGCCCCAATCCGATAGAAATTTTCGTATCCATGTGAGGAATAGCTGGAATGTTTGTAAACTCATCCAAGATATGGAGAATACGATTGATACATTTCCGCCCATTTGATAGGGCAAGATCATAGTTGGCATTGTACAACTGATCCAAGAACAAAGAAACAATCCCATTATACTCTGTTCGGTTTGGCGGTGTTACCAGGTAGATGACCTTGGGTTTATCTGAATAAATAAGTTCAATATCCGACTCCTGAAGAAGATTTTGGGTATCTTCTTTATCCTTTAAGACTGTGATATCGATATGATCTAAAATCGGTTTCTTGGTATACTCATCGAGTTCTAGATTATCTCCATCTTTTCGATAGACTTTCTCAGCTGAGAATTGGAAGACCCGATCCCGAACTGGAGACTTACCATTTTTCTTATGATTAAAATCAATCGTAACCGTAAACTGATCTGGAAGTTTAGGTTCGATGGCATAAGTCAGATAGCCTTCTCCATCAATAAGAGCTGTCGCTTGCTTCACATAGTCGACTTGCTTTTCAACTTTGCCCCATTTCCTCAAGCCTGTAATAGTTACCTTAGCAGTCTTATGCTTAAACTCATTTTTTAATTGACTGTTGGTACTTGATCTAAACTTAACAGACAATCGACGTGGGAAGGCAAAAGACTCTAAATCAATCGAGTTTTTGGAAGTGAGCTTCGCCACGTTGTCTTGCAAGAACAGGTTGATTCCTGTCATCATGCTAGAGTAGACATTCCCTTTAGTCTCATCACCACCAAAGTCTGAAGCACGAAATTCAATATCCGCCATTTGTCTAAATTTCGAGAATTGTTTTTGATTCACTTGTCTCAAATTATCAAAATAGACCGTGATTTTTGATTTCTTGGATACCTGTTGTTCTCTAGTTGGATTCTCAACGACTTCCCCCGTTCCATCCACAAAGACTTCTTCAGATCCCATTGTCGCCAAGAATTTCGCAACGTTTGGGATCGTAATGGTGTCCCAGGCATCCTCTTCACCATTTTGAACGGTTTCATTAGCCCGATCCATCAAAGCCATTGTAAGGGCGTTAAACAAGGATATAGAAGACTTACGGAAGTATTCCGCATTCCCCTTCTCACCACCTTTTTGTTTGGGAAAAATGGATTCTGCGACTGCGTTGACATAGGTTTGCGTTTTCTCATAGTAACCTTTCTTGGCGGCTGTAATAGCTAGAGCCAAAGGATTGTAGGACATAGACCAATCCATATTTTGGAAAGAAAGCACATCAACTTCATAGCCACGTTGCCTCATCGTTTTGTAAGAGGCTTGGTAGTGTTCTCCTTTCGGGTCTGCCAGAACCAGCGATGGCTGCAACTCCGCACGACTGTTGATATCAATCGCTGTCGTGATCTGACCTTCCCCCTTACCTGAACGAGTCATCCCAATCCCTAACAGATTCGTCGGCTTATCTTCAATGTAATAATATCCTGAAGGAAAAGATTGCATGCCCAAAATGCGCTCCGAATTGGTCACGTATCGACTGATTGTCTTATTTTGCCATAACATTTGCGTTCGGAGTGTTTGCCCAGCTAAATCATGAGTCAACTCATGAAGCACAGGAGCCCCACCTTCACCTGGATAAGTGAGGGTTTTATTGGGAATCTTTTTGTATTGGCGACGGATTTCATCAATCGTCACAAAACGGTCATCCCCCTCCTCATTATGGTTGTAGTCACGAAACTGCTCAAAGTTTATCCAGGCAGATTTCCAAGCAAGGACTAGACCCATCAGAAAGAGAGGAAAAGCTAAAATCGGGGCAATCCAAAAGACTTTTACATTCAGTAGACTCTGAAACAAGAGACTATTCAAGTCAAAGTTTACGGCCTTACTAGCATCTTTAAACGACCAAATACTGAAATAGAGAAAGCGGATGGTAGCCCTCAAAACAGTAACCAGGTAATTCGTTAAGATAAAAGCAATAAAGCTAAAACCTAATCCCATATAAACAAAGCTGCGGTAACTTTTAAAATAAAGAATGGGTTTCATTTCTTTATCAAACCGTTTTCGTTCCCGTTTTACAAAGGGAATCATATAAACAATTCGAAAGAGAATATTCCAAAGAATGAGAGAGACAAGCGCAATGATTTTTGGAATCAATAACTTTACCCATTTGAACAGCCCTCTAGCTGATTGCTTCCATACCTGTTCCCAATCAATTGCTTTGCGACCTTTCCAACCTCTTTTAAAAATCTGCTTCAGCCAACTCTTGCTTTTTAGTAACCGATGATACTGCCTTAAAAAGTAAGGTTGAAAGAGTCTGAAGAGGTAATAACCTGCAACTCCTAGAAAAAGGAAGGTATTGAGCCAACTGGCTCGAATCAGTTGGATAAGGGTATAAAATACTACTTCAAATAACTCAAACAAACGACTACCCCCTTACACCTTCCAAGAACCATTCCATTTTTCGAGTATAGAAGCTCGAAAAGAGAAATATGTGAAACTGTAGCCTTGGAGAGGCTTTCTCATAACGGTTAAAGTAATTTTCTAACCATTTCTCCCCATCCAACTGAAGAACATTCAATCGACTAGATCGACTTTGTTCTAAGTAATTGGTCACCTGAAGAGATTCTGCAATCAATTCATCAGACAGATAATTGTATTTTTGTCTTGCCATTGTTGCACTCCTTTCTTATTATTTCTTAATTCCCCTCTATTCTAAGGGATAATATCAAATTCTTTGTTAAAGGGACAAAAGATATTGTTATATCATAAGTTATATAACTTTTTGTACAACAAAAAAGCACACAAGTGTTCTTGTATGCTTTCAATCCCTTTAGAATGGGGATTCTACATCCATTGGTTCAGGATAAGATGGAGGAATAGAACTTGGTATCGGCTGAGAAAAGCCCTGTTGTTCCTGCTTACGTCGGTTAGATGCTTCCCTATTTTCAAGGAAAGAAATTCCTCCTTGTTGATTTGGGGAAATAAACTGATACGTCCGACGTTGACCTTGTTCATCATTATAAGGACGTTGGATAATTTCTCCTTTTAAGAGGATTGGAGAGCCTTTAGATAGGCTCTGAGCCATCAATTCTGCTTGTTTTCCGTATACTTGCACATGGAAGAAACTAGAAATTGGTTTATTTGTATCATCATTCATACTAGAATCACAAACAAACTCAAATTTGAAACTGGCATGACCATTTTTAGTTTGACCTACTGCATCACTTGGGATGAATGCAACACGTCCAGAAGCGATAAATACTTGCATTTTTTCTCCTTTCAATAAAGACCACAAGAGAGTCTTTATTCAACTTGTGGTCATCATTTCATTTTAGTTCGTCAAATTAGTTTTCTTTCGACTTACGAAGGCCTGCAAGACTCAACAATCCCAAAATCATTCCCACAACTGGAAGCATGCTTGCTGCTGTTCCTGTGTTTGGTAGTGACGGCTGAGGTTGTGGCTTGCCTGGTTCTTTAGGCTCTGGTTTTGGAGGTTCCGGCGTTGTTGTTGTAACTTTAGCCGTCATCTCTTGTAAATTGACTGTATTGATAAAGGTATTTTCAACCTTACCAGCCTTGATGCGTTCGACTTCTAGATAGAAGTCTGCATCGAACGTGCCTTTTACACCTAAAGAATTTAGGAAATCCTGGTTAATAACATACGACCATTTGCCTTCCTTTTCGTTCCATTTAACGGTCACAATTTTCTTGAGGAAGTTAGGATCCGTATCCTGGTTCACTTCAAATAAGAAGGCATAAGCTGTACCTTTGGCGATCTTGTCGCCAGCTTTGACTACTTTTCCATCCTTCAGGATGACATCATAAGTCAAGATAAGGTCCTTCTCAGCTGTGTACTCTGTACCCTTGAAAATACCTTCCCACTTACCTGTGAATCGATCATGAACCACATCCAACTGATCACTGCCATCATATTGGAAGAGGCTATCATGTTTAGTAGGCACGGTTACGCCATCAAGTAGATAGCGGATGTATTGACCAATCTGTACTTCTTGGCCGTCCAAGACTTTTTTATTATCCTTTTGATCCAAGGCGTGTTTCTCTGGATTCACATCAGGAACCGAGATAGTGACAAGGTTTGATTGATAGCCATTGCCAAAGTCGATTTGTTTAAGATCGTTTTCGACTTTCTCCCCTGCTTTAACCAGGAGCTTAGCTGGGAGATCAATCGTCACCTTTTTATTTTGCTTCACATAGTTGTAATAAAAACTCTTAGAATCCTTCGCTACCCAAAGATAAAACTCACCTTTAGGATTCAAGTTCAATTCTTTCAGAATCTTATTGATTGCATCTGTACGCCCTTTGTCTGAAAGGACGTGATACATGTCAAACAAGTCTTTTACATCTTTACCTGCAGCAGTCATCTTGATCTTGCTGTGGTCAACTGTGAAGGCTTTGTCTTGAACATCGTCAAAGATTCCAAACTTCTTACCAATCGCTTGCGCTGAAGCAAGGGTTTTGGTGTAAGGGCTATAATCTGTCATCAAGCGGAAGGTCACGTTGCGATCAAATGTTGTCGCACCATTGATATCCTTACCAGAGCGATCCAAGACAGCTTTGACTGGTCTTGGAGGTCTTGGAGTGTAGTTCGTAACAGTATCTGAGAAAACTTCATAGTTATTCACTAACACTTTATAAGTATTGTCATAGAAGCCTTTGTCATAGATTGGCTTCCAAGTAATCACAGGAGCTTCTAGGCGCTTCCCTTCGTAGGTTGCAGTAAAGGTATACGTATTCTTTACTGCATCATAGGCAACGCCCCATCCTGCTTTCTCTGCAGCTGCCTTTGTGACAGCCACATCAGGAACTGCTCCAGCTTCGAGTGGATCGATGATGGTAATCTTGTCCCCTTTTTTAAGGTTCGCATAGATATTATCATGATGCAATGTATAAAGCTGAGTAGCATTTTTAGCAACTGTTTGACCGTTTGTATTGGTCTTATCTGTATCTGCAACAGATTTAGTTACTACTGGCTTATACTGCAATTTGTAGCCGTGATAGCTTGCTGACAATTTCTGATTTTTGGTTTCAGAAAGAGTTTTAAGCGCCAAGACTGGCTTGGCTGGATTCTCAGCTTTGGCCAATTCAGCTGATACAGGTTCAGTCTTAACTGGCTTCACGGTTGTTTTTGTGATAGCTGCAGTAGCTGGAACTTCAACAACTGGTGTTACAACCTTGGTATTCAAAGCGAACCAATAGGTTTGGCCATTTGGACTTTCTGGTCCATCCCATTGAATAAATTCGGTTGTGAAGGCTGTCCCTTCCTTAAAGACACCAAGTGCAGCGCCCTTGTATTGGTAAGGTGAATCAGATGTATCCCAAAGATGCCCCACATCTTCCTGACGGTTATAGTCTTCCGCATAGACATAGCCATAATCTTTGTTTTCTGTAACAGTGGAGCCGTTAATTTCAACATGAGTTCCGTTAATGGCTTTCGCACCTTCCCAACCAATACGATTGTGATTGAGTGAAGAATAGGTTAGGGTTGCAGGAGTTTTTTCACTTGCTTGGAAGGCTACTTCTTTCCCATCCACATTGTAGTAGTAGGTATCCGTAACCAAGAAATTCATGTAGTCTGCTGCTCCACCAGCTCCATCGTTACGAGCGACTACAAAGCCCTCAGTCGGATCATTCAATACATATACATCGTTTAACCCTGTCTTCCCTTGATTAAGAATCTCGAACTTTCGATGGATACGAGAAATATCATGCTTTTTACCATCTGCAGTTGAAACAGTCAAACCTTTCAGATTTGTGTAGTCAACCTCCGTTTTCCATCCAGTGCCAACATCCTTGTATTTCAAGACTTTAGTCGAGTCAAGAACACGAGTATAGCCTGATGTTCCATTTGATGAAGCAATGTAATCTTTAGTAGTTACCTGCGCTCCTGAAGCAGAGGACTCCACTGTTGCTTCAGGATTTGCTGTCGCAACGCTAAGGGCTTGCAAGACTACTTCTTTAGTGTAGCCTTCCGTGCTTGTCTTAGCACGAAGCTCATCGTACTTCTTCTGCCAGTCTGCTTGGGCTTTCTTAGCTTGATCATAAGACGCTTGGTTTTGTTTCCCAATTTGCTTCGCTTCATCAGCTGAAGAAACTTCCTGTGTTTTAGAGGTTAAAAGTACACCAGAGTTTTTCAGTTCAGTTGATTTGCGATCAGCATCTTGATTGACTTCTTGACTAGCAGTTTGACTTTCTGAGTAGGCATCAAGAAGAGCCTTGTTGAGCACAACTTTTCTTTTTGCGGTTGCAATAGCCTGGTCATTTGCTTTCTTCAATGCTTCTACTTCTGCGACTGAAGAAACTGTACGTGTCACTGCATCAACCGTTACGCCCTGTTTCTTCAAGTCTGTAGTAGCGGCTTCTACAGCCTGATTCAAAATCGTAGCTTGTTTGACAGTAGCTTCGTACTTCCCTTTTTCTTCCAGGTAGGTTGAGACAGCTTGCTGATTCTCTGACAAGGTATTTTTAGCTGTTTGAGTAGCTTTCTTGTTTTGAGTTGCTGTCCCATCTGTGGCAGTCGAACCGTCATTCGTCACTGTGACAGTTGTTGATTGTTCGTGCTTACCTTTTTCAGCAGCCACAAAGCTATTGTTAGCTTGGATGGCTTCTTGCGCTTCCTTGAAGGCTGTATTGTTTTCGACTTGTTTTGCAGTCGTGTCTTCAAGTGACTTGACCTGCTTGTCCTGATCTTGTTTAATCTCAGACTTAGACTGTTCTAGTTTTGTTGCAGTAGTATCCGTTCCCTTATCAACGCTTGATGTCTCAGATACAACTACTCCTGCTTGCTTAGCTGTTGAAGCAGCCTTTGTGACTGCTCCATTATCAATCGCTACAGACTGGCTTCCTGTTGCTTTACCAGCTTGTGTAGCGTAAGCGTTGTTGTCGTTTTTACTTTCAGGCTGGACTTCATCTGCAAATGCTGAGCCTGCAGAGAAGGATACAAAACCTGCGATTGCAATAGCTGACGCTAAACCTTTAGCCCATTTTTTCTTACGGAAATATCCGTGTCCTTGTGTTTTTTCTGTCATATTTCTTTCTCCTTCACTTAATTAAAATAATTTCTTCTTGTAGAAGTAACCAACCGCTGTAAACAACATTCCACCGATTGCAGCTAGGAAACTTTTTTCTGTTCCTGTGTTTGGCAAAGTCACCATTTTACCATCTGCAGTTGAAACACTGATGGTCTTGTCTTCATTCGTAACACCTCCAAGCGCTTCAGGGGCAACTACAGAGCCATCTTCAAGGACAAGATTCCCGTTTTGAGTGCTGACAATGGAATCACCTGTACTGGTTTGAACAGGTGCTTTTGTCACATCATGAACGACTTGACCTGTTGAGCTTGAAGTGGTTCCAATTTGTGACTTCCCTTGCTGGTTCGCTTGATCAGTCGTTTTTGGCTGTTCATCCGGAACACCATCTAAGCTACCTGCGTTATCTTTATCTTGCGCCTTATCTGAAGGCGCTGGTTTATCAGCTGGCACTCCGTCAAGACTTCCTGCGTTGTCTTTGTCTTGTGGTTTATCTGATGGTGTTGGGACACCATCGAGGCTACCTGCATTATCCTTGTCTTGCGCCTTATCTGAAGGTGCTGGTTTATCAGCTGGCACTCCGTCAAGGCTTCCTGCGTTATCCTTGTCTGAGGGAGCTGTTGGATCAACTGGAGTAACTGAAGGCTCTGTTGACTGATTTGCTGGAGCCTCTGTTTCTGTTGAAGCACTTGGCGCCGTTGGCGTAACCACTTCCGTTGTTGGTGCTGAAGAATCAATTGGTGCAAGCTCGTCTGCCGATGCAAATCCGCCAGCTTGTAAAAGTACGAGTGTTGATAGTGCGAGTGTAGCTAATACTTGGTTTTTGTTCTTGTTCATTTTGCTTTTTCCTTTTCTAATTTTTAAGATAATTTGATTCCTTTGGTTCTGTTTCTACAACAAATCCATATTTCGAAGAATCAGAAGATTTTACATCAAAAGTTAATCTAACGCTAGATGATTTATCCCCTCTTTTGACAGACACAGACAGGATATAGGAAACCGTATATCTTTGAGTTTCTGAATCATAATTCAATTTCTCTAAAATAACGGACTGTAAAATACCTTCTTTTGGTTTGGTAAATTTTGCATCACCTTCAGAAAGAAAATCTACTAGGTTTTCTTTTTTGCCCGAGTAATAAGAAGGTAAGAAATAACGGCTAAATACATCAACTTCATTTTTCGTTGAAATGATAAGTTGAGTATTTTTTTGTTCCTGATATAAGAAATTTACTTTTTCTGACTGGTTTGATAGTTGAGCGAAAGCAAAAAATACGCAAATGATATTTATTACTGACAACACTCCCAAAACACCTAAAAATAGATAAAATTTCTTCAGAGAAGTTGACCGCTTTTGAGATACGGGAGCCGCAACATCTGTTTGATCCCTTGCATTTGGAACAGGCGGCAAGCGATTTGGTTGTGAAACAGCCTCTGTCTCACCTTCAGCTGGAAAAAGCGGAAGAGAAGAATCGGATAATCCCAAACTTTGTTTATACACAGGATAAATCTGGTTCTCAAAATACTCCCTTTTTTCTTGATAGCTGTAATTCGCAAATTCAGAACGAGTAAGTATCGCTTGAATGAGAGGAAGCAAGAGGTTTTCATAGTCTTCAGTAATCAAGAATGGACTAGCATAAACCTCCCCTTCTGTCACCACGCTTTTTCCTTCCAGATGGGCAATTGCTACTTTTTTCAGCTGAAACCGACCATACACCTGTTTCAACTCTCTAAATAACAACTCGGCTTGTTGAAATGTTAGGTAGGGCAAACTTTTTGCAATCGGCTGAGAAAAATCAGAAAGATGATCCAATCCCTCGATGATATCAAGCAACTCAATATCATCCTCTGGACCTCTTCCATCTTCCCAGGTGATTTCTAGAAATAAGTCATCTGTAATCGTACAGCGACCTTTATTAAAGAGCGCAAAAGCCATATATCACCACCCCTTAATTTTTCACAAAATCAAAAATCCATTCAATGATACTTGGACCTGCAGAAACACCAATAATTGCAATTGCAATTGAAATCCAATTTTTTTTCATTGAGGCTTTTAACTCTCGTCCACCAAACGCATAAATGAGCGAAGTGACAACGGCAGCTAGACCAAATAGTGCAACACTGACTAGCTGAACTTTTGTAATTCCTTGTTTCGCCAAGTTATCCGACTTAGCAAATGGATCGTCCGCATAGACTGTAGATCCTGTTAGGAATAGGGAAAGGCTCAATAAAAACATCTGTGATTTTGTTTTTACTTGCTGAAGTTGTCTTGTCAAATAATTTTTCATAGAAATCCTCCTTTGTTTTTTTGACAACGTTAGTATAATAGATAATTGAAAAAAATTTTTTAAAGGGACAATCATTTTTTTAAGGTGAGTTTTAAGAAAATAAAGCTTCACCAAATGACGTTTTTTCAGCTTCGACATCGAATAATATTTTTCTTTTGTCTTCACGGTGATACTCATCTGGTGCATCACCTTCTACCCAAAGATGAAAATGATACTCTTGGTTGGAATCAGATAAGTTCAGAAACTCTTTAGAAATTAAAGGAAGTACTTTATGCTTAATCACTCTTTCAAGTGGCCGTGCACCATCTTTTATATTTGTTCCTACATCCAATAAATAAGTAACCAAACTTTCTTCATAAGAAAGAGTCAACCTTTGATTCTTCATTCTTTCTTCGATTTCTGATAGATGTTTGACAATAATTTCCTTATTCACTTCCTCGTCTAACATGTTGAAAATCAATTTATATTCAATTCGATTGAGAAATTCTGGTCTGAACCTAGTTTCTAACTCCAACGTCATGCTCTTTTCAAATTGAACTTTGTCCCTGTCGGTTAGCTTTTTAAAATTCCCTTTCAATTCGTACTGTTTAATAATTTTTTGAGAACCAATATTCGTAGTAATAATAACGATTGTATTCTTAAAACTCACTTGCCTTCCAGTTGAATCAGTCAAACGTCCTGCATCAAGCACCTGCAAAAATAAATCTACAACTTCTGAGTGTGCTTTCTCCACCTCGTCGATCAGAATAACGCTATAAGGTTTTTGTTTAATCTTCTCAGTCAATTGACCTTTCGTTCTAGTTTGTCGATCGCCAATCAGCTTTGTAATATCTCCTTTTTGCTTATACTCAGACATATCAAAACGAATGATTGCCTCCTCATCATCAAACATCCCCTCTGCCAATGCCAGGGCAAGCTCTGTTTTCCCAACTCCTGAAGTGCCTAGAAACATGAAGGAAGATAGGGGCTTTCTTTGATCCTGTAAACCAGCTTGTGCAACAGTTATAGCGTTCACAACAGCATCTACAGCCTCATCTTGGCCTTTAACACGTCGTGATAGCTTTTCTTTTAAACCATCTAGCCTTTCCTTATCACCTTTCAAAATCGTCGTGACAGGAATACCTGTTTTATTTTTCAGCACCTCTGCAATTTCTTGTTTCCCGACATGGGCTAATCCATTTGTAGAACAAATTGTCGCTGCTTCATCTATTAAGTCAAAGGCTTTATCAGGTAAAAATTGATCAGGTATGTAGCGGACGGATAGAAGTACAGCTTGTTTTACAGCATCAGAACTAATAGATACCTGGTGAAAGTTTTCATAAATGGTTTTTGCTTGTTCAAGAATTTCAATCGCTTGAATAGTTGTTGGTTCATCAACCATAATCGGTTGCATTCTTCGCTCTAGCGCTCGATCCGTTTCTACATATTCATGAAATTCATCTAAAGTAGTTGCGCCAATCAATTGTATCTCACCACGTGACAAAACTGGTTTAATAATATTTCCAGCATCCAAAGCGCCCTTATCTGAACCACCAGCACCAACAATCGTATGAATTTCATCAATAAAGAGAAGATTTTCTCCTTTGGTTTTTACCATCTCCTCAATAATTTTTTTAAACTTAACAATAAATCCTCCATCCTCATCTGACATTAAACTAGATAGTTCTAGAGAGCGCACGGTCAAGTTTTTTAATTTTGGAGACACCTGGTTTCTTAAAATGGCCAAAGCAAATCCTTCAACAATGGCTGTTTTTCCAACTCCAGCTTCTCCCACCAAAATAGGATTATTCTTAGTTCGCCTGAGAAGAGTGGTCTGAACAGCTTCTACTTCTTTATCACGGCCGTACACCTGATAATCTTCTGCTTTTTTTGAAACTTTTTCTGTCAAGTTATCTGTATAACGATCTAAATAGGGTGTTTTTTTCTTTTCTTCAGTAGTCACACTTAATCACCTCTTTCTTTTACTTCTTTGATTTGAAGAGTGAGCTTATCTTTTATCGCATCCACAAATTCTCGTGGATTAATTGTCCCTTCTCCTATCTGAGATAGAAACATTTCCCAGCCTCCTGTTGTCTCTGGATCAGAAAACTCATTGTCATAGAGATAATTGATAAGTAGATAGGCTTTGTTGGTAGGCGTTAGTTGACCTGTTTTTTTATCTTTAACAACATAACCCTTACTTTGAATTTTTTTAATGATTTCTCCTCTAGTGGCTTGTGTTCCCAAGCCATATTTAGGAAATATTTGGCCAATCAATTGGCTTTCAGTTAGTCTTTTAGGTGGTTTTGTTTCACCCCCTAAAATATGAACCTGCGTATCAATTTTATCTCCCACTTGATAATCAGGAACTTCAACAGGACCTCGTACCTTTCGTGAACTCCATTCAGCCCATCCCAACTTATGAAGCGTTCTACCCTTTGTTTTAAAAACAAAACCATTATTTTCTACTTCAATTGTTTTGGTTGAATAATAACAATCATCCGCAAACATTAATATTGCCTGCTTCACAACTGCTTCATAAATTAGTCGTTGGTCAGTTTTTAAATTTGAAAGGTTTGGAATTCTTTCAGTCGGAATCAAGGCTGAGTGGCTCGTGCCAGAAACTTTTTCATCATTAACATAATTTTCTCTAGGCTCCAAAAATGCTGGCTGAAAATGACAATTAATAGCCCTTTGATAGGCAGATAGATTTTCTTTTAAATCATCAAATTCAAAACGACTGATGTATTCTGAGTCTGGTCGTGGATAGGAGAGAAAACCTTTCAAATACAGTCCCTCAACAATGCTCTCTGTTTTACTTGAGTCAAATTTCCAGGCGCTTGCTGCAAAACTTTGTAATGCAGACAAGGTAAATAATTGTGGAGCTGATTTCTGATGATTTTCTACCTCAACTGAAGAAATAACAGAGGTGGTTGATAATCCCCTTGAAGAGGCTAAAATAGCCTCGCTATCTTTAGTTTTATCTTTGGTCGTAAAGAACACCCCATTTTTCTTATCCTCCAGCTGAAGCTTCCAATATTTTTCTGGAGTAAAGTTGCGGATCTCTAAATCATTCTCACAAACTAGTCTGACCGCTGGTGTTTGAACTCGGCCAACCGATAGATGGCTACCTTTTGTTCTAGGGAGTTGTCCTCTTGCTTGAAGATCAATCGTAGCAAGAGGTGATAAGTTCATACCTACCAACCAATCACTTTGTGCACGTGCTTCAGCTTCCAAATAGTAATTATAGGTTTCTGAAGGTTCCTTCAATTCCTGAAAAGCTTTTTGAAGAGCTTTCTTTGTCATGGAGCTTGCCCAAAGCCGTTTCCAAATTTTATCCTTGCCTCCTGGTATGTGCGATAAAATAGAGTACGCAATCCGCTCCCCTTCTCTATCAGCATCCGTCCCAATAATCACTTGATCCGCTGCTACCACTTCATCATAGATTCTCTTAAATTTTTCTCTCGAATCCTTGTCCTCTTTCAGATGTTGCTTAAATGAAACATTTGTAAGAGGTAATTTATCAAGCGACCAATTGTCTGGTTCACTATATTCAAATAGGTGCCCTTCAGCAGCCACCACATGTACTTCAGCTGGAAAATAGGGTGAATGCCTAATGACATAGACACCTTTCTTTTTACTAAATTGTCCCAAAGCTGTAGCGTAAGCTTCTGCCTGTTTCTCTTTTTCAGCCAGAATAACTATAACCATATCATTCTCCTTCTACTTCATTTTCTGTCATTGTAAGCTATAATTAAAAAATCTTTTGTAAAGGGACATCAACAAAGAATAGAGTGAGTTGGTATCAAAAAACAGCCCATAAAGTTATATAACTTTATGCACAAAAAAGAGGCTCTTAAAGAGCGCTCTTTCTAGACTTTAAGCCCCTTCTTTGGGCTTTGGATAAAATTTTGGTTTTGTACCACCTGTCTGTTTAACTGGTAAGGCTTTGTATGTTGTTCAACACTTTTTACAATCTTAGATACTGTTCCATGAATCCGTTTCATCGATTGCGCTAGTTGTTGATCGTCAAGAGAGGTCAAATTATCAGTCCAAATTGCCATATAACGAATGGCTTTCTCAGAGGTATCTAACCCAAAATGTTTAGAAACGAGATAACTTGTCATCTCAGCTTCAAGTTCTCTACGATCTTTTGAGACATCTTCTTTATAAGAGTTAGCAAATTTAGGATTATGTAGACTAGCATGCGCCAACTCGTGAATAGTAGTTGCAACCACTTCTCCAGGAGTATTATCTGGATTCAAAAGTATCTTTTGTTCATCTGGATAAAAAGATCCTTTCGCACTTCTCAACTCTTTTGCATCGTCTTGATAGATTGTTACTCCAATATTCTTAGCATAGTCTGAAAGTCCTTCAAGCACCTCTTTTGTACGAATATGATCCATATTAAAGTTATAGTGACGATTTGGCATCGCTTTTGGATAAAATTCAGGCTTCAAGGTTGTTTGGGACAACTCAAATACTTTATACGTAGCGAATTTAGTTAAGCCTGTGTTTGAATCTCTTTCTTGGAAGAAGCGAGATTTCAATTTTCCTTCTTTCTTTAGAGCCTTTTCTTCAGGTGTCGCTTCAGAAAGTCTTTTATATTTTGGATTGCCTTTTCCATTTTTTACCTGATTTCCATTTTCATCCAGTACAGGAATCATTTCAACCATCATAGGTCTAAACAAGGTAATATGTGATTTTTCTCCTGTCTTAACCGAAAGATTGTTATGGACAACTTCTCTTGTTCGACCTGTTTTTTTATTGGTGTAGGTATTTCTCGTTTCAAATACCTGATCTGAAGTAATCCCAAGAACTTCCCCCATCGATTGCCATTGATTATAGGTTGCGACTGCATTCGCTCCTGGCCACTGTTCGTGAATCAACGCTACATTTCTAGGTGAGAGTTCTGGAAACTTACTCATAAAATTCAGATACTCTTCTAACCGTTCTGGTGTTTCTGTGTACTCTCTCACTTTTTGAAAAGCAACCTCACTCAATTCATGAGGCGTTAAACTAGCATAATCAATACTACTTGAGTTTACTTCAGGAGTCTCCAAATCCGAAATAGGTTCCTCTTTCAGAATCTCCTCTACACGCTGAAGCAAATTAGTTTTAGTTTCTTGCTTAGAAGATTGAAAAGCTACTGTTTCTCTTGTATCAGGAGTTTGACCTTCTCCTTCTCCTGTCAATCGAGCCGATTCATTTGCTTCCTGGGAAATTTCCTTATTCACCTCTCTATTTTCCAGCTGAGAAAGAATTTCTTCATCCATCGATGCTAGTTCAGATTGACCGTTGAGTCGACGATATCCTAATCCTAGCATTTGTGAAATTGGTGTAGTCTCATCTCCAATATCATATCGAATTCCCTCTTTGATCACTTCACCACCTGGAGCATAGACATCAAACTTAATTTTGGTAGGAGGGATATAGCCTTCAGTATTGCCTGCTGTTACTTGTTTCATTCCTTCTTGATGAATTGGATAAAAGTCCTGATTGGCCTTATATAGCTCCCTAGCGAAAGCTTGATAAGATATCAGCTCTGTCTCTTTAAATGGCAATATAGGGCCTTCTGGGCGTTCCTCAGACCATTGAAGGCGTACATGGTAGTTTTCCTTATAGATATGATCTTGTATCCATTCTTTATAAAAATCTGAATTTGTATCTAGGAGATGATCTTCTCCAGCTGCAGCAACAATCTGATCAAATTTATCATTGTGTTGCTTCGCATAGTCAAGATACTGATTCCAGGCTTGATGAAATTCTTTTGGAGTTTTTGAAAGGTCACCTGGCACACCTAAATTATAGACAGTATCTAAGACTTGAGTAAACGTATCCGAATCAAGTAGGGGGCTATTCAGTGTGTTCTCTAGCGTTGTTTGTTCAATTTCTTTAGAAACTTCTTCAAACTGCTTATTCTTCAAAACTGACAGCATTTCTGCACCATTGTCTTTAACATATTCTTCATTGATTGAAAGTTGCTCGATGTGACCATCTCGATCTCTATAAACACCGAGAATGATCTTTTCATCCAACGATTTAACATTAGTTGCAAGCTCTCCCTTGAGTTTCATAAGAGAGGCTGGAATTTTTTCATCTCCGATATCTTTAAACAGTAGTAAGAAATCTTCATCTTTTGCTTTAATAGCTTCACTCATATTGAGATTGTGAAGCTTTTCAACACTGCTCAAATCATCTAAAACAAAAGAATGTGGATCTAAAATATCACGCAACATAGGAAGAACCTGCAATTTATCCTTAATTGCATTACTAATCAACATACCGTCATAATGCCCCTGACCATTGGCAATATCATCTAGGAAATTTGCTGCTCCCTTTCCCTCTTCAAAAGTTCTGATTCCTGAAAGATGGATAAAATTATCCTTTTGAAAAGTCACCTGAAGCACATTCTCCTCTCCATGATCCGCATAAACAAAGCTGATTTTACTGTCAGCCAGTTCATTTAAATACCAGGACGCTGTACTTTGGATAGACGGCGCATATTGATTTAATCGTCTTAAATCCGCTGGTGTAATCGGATGATAATTCGCTGTTCTCCGTTGCACTTTATCATAATTTGTGCTAAACTGTAAGTAAGGATAGGATGATGTCGGGTGACTGGTAACAGTTTGCTCAAAGGTACTTGTTTCAAGTACAGGTGAGGTACTGCCTTCAGCTTTAGGCTGTAAAGAACCCGTGCCACCACTGGTCCTATCATTCATTTGCTCCTGAGAACTCTCAGGAGCTTTTTCTTCTGATTCAACTGACTCTGTTTGAACATTCTCCTCAGCTGAAATCTGTGATTGATAATCATGATCTGCTTTTTGTGCCTGTTCTAAATAAGGAGTTGGAAGAGTTTCTCCCAATTGCGTTGAAAGGTCACTGTCTTCACTACCAATATCATATCGAAAATCATCTGTCAGACGACTCCCCTTTTCATCTTGCAATGCAAAATAAGTTTTATCATATCCCAGGCTAAGCATTCTCAAATTATTCTCTTCATACAATTGAGCTATAAAATCCTTATATGGAATCACATCTCCTGATGAGAATTTCTGAGATAGATTTGGATTTTCTGTAAAATCAAAGGCTACAAATAACTCTGGAGGCACTGAACTTCGCTCTTCCTGTATCATTGGTTTTACTCCAATATTTCCTTGCGCTTGTTTGGCAAGTAATTCATCCACCTTCAGTCTTTCCTCATCTGTTTTCGGATGATACTTAGTTTGTGAAGATAATTGAAACTCTCCTTCTTCAGTCAACTCCAGGGCAACTCTTCGTAACCCTTTTACAAAATACGTATTTGGTTGTTTTTGCCACTGATTCACTAGACCTTCATCAATTAAGGCTTGAGTTGCTGGCTGAATACTCGTTTTGTCCATTTGTTCAGATATAGCTTCAAGTCTAGTCAACTCTTCTTGATAGCGTTTGAGAGTAGCTTTGGTAAAGAACGACTCCCCACGTTTAGCTTTTTCTAACTCTTCACGGATTCTAGGTATATTTTGAACACTCATATCCAGACCACTTCCCTGACGATTCAACCCCATTTCTTTCAAATGTTGTTGGTGCTCCAGTCGCTCTACTCGTTCTTCCTGTTGCCTAATTTCATCCATCTTTGAGAAAACTTGACCTTCTATTTGTTCTTGCTTACGCATAAAACTAGCACCACCTCGCTTATCATTCATGGGTTGCCCATTTGTTAGCGCCTGGTGGGAATAAACTCTTGAAATAGCCTCATCTTGTTCACCTTTAAGTCGTTCCAATTTTCGACGTGCCTGGGCAAGACGACTGTTATCAGATTTTTCTTCCTGTTGATTCTTTAGAACATCATTCCAGTCTGTCTTCTCCTGACTTTGTTCAGGGGCTTTTTCTATATACTCCAGTATTTGTGCATCTAAACTATCAATTTCTTTTCTAATAGACGTCGTACTATCCGCAAAATAAGCATCCCTTTCCAATCTAGTACGTTTTGCGAATAACTTGTCTAAATCAGTCGTTATAAATCGTGACATTTCTTTTTCAAATTGCCATGCCTGTAGTTCATAGTTAATGCCTAAATCTTCCCGAATTTTTTCTGCTAATTCATCTTTCCATTTTCCATGTAATTCCCAAACTAGCTCTAATGGATTATTAAAGGATTTTTCATTTTCTACCGATACAGCTGATAAATCAACTGATGACTGTTGATTCTGGGTTCTCAAGGCATCATTCCAGTCTGTCTTCTCCTGACTTTGTTCAGGGGCTTTTTCTATGTACTCCAGTATTTGTGCATCTAAACGATCAATTTCTTTTCTGATAGACGTCGTACTATCCGCAAAATAAGCATCCCTTTCCAATCTAGTACGTTTTGCGAATAACTTGTCTAAATCAGTCGTTATAAATCGTGACATTTCTTTTTCAAATTGCCATGCCTGTAGTTCATAGTTAATGCCTAAATCTTCCCGAATTTTTTCTGCTAATTCGTCTTCCCATTTACTATGCAATTCCCAAACTAGCTCTAATGGATTATTAAAAGATTTTTCATTTTCTACCGATACAGCTGATAAATTAACTAATGACTGTTGATTCTGGGTTCTCAAGGCATCATTCCAGTCCGTTTTATCTTGTCCTGGTTTTAGTTCTGGTAGATCTGAATTGATAACAGCCCCTTTTGCCTCCAATTCTTGAATGAATGTTCTACCTGCTTTATCATTATCTAATGCTAGAGTAATCAAATCCGCATTTTTCCCATCTTCAAAAAAGTGATGATCAATAGCTACTTGAAGTCCGTCCGCTAATTGTTCAGGTGTCCATCTTAGCGGTTTTCCTGATATTTCAGCTTGAATTTGAGATAGATGACGGCCTATAGTCGATTCTTTCAAACCATCCATAGAAACTAATCTGACGTCCTGAAAACTATCTTTGTGCAATTCATAGTAAGACATTAAATCAATCGGACTCTCAGTGAAAATCAATCGTTTTGGACTGCCAATATCAACATGAATACCTGTCATAGGATCGGAGTTTTTCATAATCACTTTAGCATATCCATGTTTTGGCCACTTCTCCCAATTCTCTTGGATTCCTTGTAAAGACGCTCCAACAACTTCACCTGAAGAAGAAAGGGACTTGAATACAATAACTGGCTCAATCGCATTTGTTGTAACTCCACCAGTGCCTTCCGCAAAGTAGTCAAGTTTGGCGTTAGCTTGGGCTAAAACACCCTGTTCCAAAAAATAATCAATCGTTTCATCCGATAACCCACGTTGATTCCGTAAGTAATCTCTTCCAGCTGAAAACGGCTGCTCGTATTTCTCAAGATAGTATTTAAAATCTTCTTGAGGTCTTTCAACCATTTGAAACTCTTTAAAGTTTCCATCATTCAAAAAATCTACAGATTGGTTAAAACTTACTTCCTTTATCGTCTCAACCAAAGAAATCGCATCTCCACCTGTATTTCTAGAGAACCATTTCCATAAATTTTTATCAGGTGAAATAACTAGGCTATCATGTTCTTTCCATCGATAGTCTCGTCCGGAGCGAACCAGCTCCATCTGAAGCTCGTTTGCAACATTCAAAATATCTCTAGAACGTGCAAATTCAACACGTTCTCTACGACTTTTCCCACGTCTTGATTCTTGTTCTGTCATATTTCTTTCTCCTTAAAATCCTTCATACTGTGGTTTGTACGGCTCTTTCTCTGCTTGTACAAATGATTCTGGATCTAAGTGAACCAATTCCCCTACTGAAAATGATTCAAATAGCTCAGAATATTCCTTAAAATCTAGAACCATTTCTAAATCAGAATTTCTTCCTTGACCCTCAAAATGCACTTGCTTGCTATCAGCATTCATTGCCGTAATTAACCATTCGGCTGAGAAATCAAAGTCTTCAACTGCAACATCTGGAAATAATAGCTTCATTTTTCTTCTCCTTTCTCTTTTTATCCTTCTATTCTATTCAATAACCAAAAATTTCCATTTAAAGGGACAATATAATTACATTTTTCAACAAAAAAGTCATTGCTTTTACAATGACTCTTATATACTTTGTCCTTTTTCTTCAAGTTCTTGTCTCTCATCACTTCTCTCACGTTCCATGAGGGCTTTTTTATTTGCACGTTGTGCCCTCTGAAGAGAGTTAGTCAGATTTCTCATGAAATCTGTATTGATGATTGCTTTACCTTGAGATTGTTGGATATTTTTTCTTTGCAAGACCTTTCTTTCTTGCATTTTCTGTGAAACAGCTTGAGCTAACTGACTTTTCTGGTTACTTTCCTCCTCTGGCAACAATTTTTGATAGAGTAATTTGAGTTCAGAAAATCCCTTTGAATTCTCCTGTTTTAATTTTTGAACAGTTGCTTGATCAGTCGTTTGTGAAATTTCCTTGTTTCGACTGTAAATCTGATGTTTCAACTGAAAAATAGAGATATGTGTCTGTAACTCTTCTACGTAGCTATCTTTCGTAACAGGATAGCCCTTTAGAATGGTCAAAACTCCTTCATCTTGAAGAGGTTGAATTGTAGCTAATTCCTCCTTTAAACGTTTAATTGGAGCTTGAATTGTTAATGAATCAGCTTTCTCTACTGAAAATGAAACACTATCTTCAAACTGGTTAGCAAGAGATTGTCTCAGAGATTGGTCTGCTTCACTCAGTTTATAATTTGGAGTCAGTTGCAATTCAGTCAGCTTCAGTCTTTGTTGAATTTCTTTCTTTTTCAATTCAACAAATGGCTTATCCGTTTCAAGTGGTTGGATTTGATCAAAAAGAGTTTTACGAACTAATAAACTACTTTGTTTTTCTTCCAATAAACTCAATTTTAAAGCATAGCGGAATGTTCCTAACTCCTGGCGTTCTTTTAAAGTACGATCAGATTTATTCTTGGCTGCATCCACAAGAGCTCTCAATTCATCTGAAGAAAATAAGGATAAATCCTTTAGTGTTAGCTGTTTTGCTAGTAAATTCTCTTTCATCTGGCTGACATCATAAACTAGTTCACTAACAAAGTCAGGAACCCCTATCCCTCTCCCCTGCTTATCATAAGCAGAGTAGGTTGGTTTCACAATTTTAAGGGGTTTTGCTCCATCTCTCAACTCATAACCCAATCTTTTCCACGCTTGCAACGATTTGACAACACTTGCGTTAGGATCCTGAGCTAAAATTAATTTTTGATTGTTTTCTGAGAAATTGGTCAAATTTTTTTCCAGACGAACGTCAGCTATTTCAGGAGCATTCTCACGAAATAGGTGCAAGATTTTATTTGCTAATCGTTCTCTCAACTCCTTCTCTCGATTCGCTATTAATTGCTGCAGATGATAGCCTGCAGCCTCCTGTTGTGTTTTCTCAACACGACCATCAAGTTTCCGAATCTTCTCGTAGGTTGATTTTTTTCCAGACGAATAAGCTCCTCTATAGGTTTCTAGGAAGTCCTTCGTTTCTTTCAAAAATTCTTGATAGAGCTCTTTCCCATCATTTTCTAAATAGGAATCCAGATAGCGATCCAGGAAGAATTTACTGACTGCAAAATCTCTTGCATTTGAGCTATGGCGCCATTTTTTATCCATTGGTAAATGGTTGTAAGCCTGCTCCAGAAAATTTTTTTCAGCTGAAGAACGTACCATCTGATCTCTAAATACAGAATTGATCAACTCACTTCTGATATTGGCCAAAATTTGTTCTCGTCGAACAATCATTCCTCTAGTCTGTTCATTCAACAGGCCATGAAAAACATCGCTTTTAAAACGTTCAATGGTTTTCTGGGAAAAGTTACCTCTATATTCCATCCGTCCACGAGGCCGATAGAAAAATTTTTTTCTTGCAGACTCGACTTCTGATAAACCAAAATGCACATGAATATTATCCGTATTCAAGTGAATGTTAGCCCACCAAAATGATGAGTCGGATAATCCTTCTTTTTCAATCAATCTTGGCAATGCTTCACGTATGACCGACTTGATAGCTTGCTGATCGACTTTACCAGTTTCCAGGTCATATAATCCCTCTTTGGCCAAAAAATCATTATCAAAAGAGATAACACCCTGCCATAGAAGAGAGCCATTTTGATAAGCCTGTTCTAACTTATTTTTCAATTCAGTTACTTTGCTACGCTGCAAGTAATTGGCTTCTTTTGTAAAAATCGCTGTCATCTCTTCATTTTGATTTTCAGTAGCATAAGAGCGATTCATATAATCAATGTATTCCTGAAAATTTAGTTTCGTTTCTGGAACTTCAGCTTGAATTTTTTGTAGTTCATCTTCAGTTAGAGACTCGATATTTTGTCTGTGTGTTTCTAAATTTAATTCGTTATCAACCTCAACAGCTTCGTCTCTATTAGTGTAGTCTACAAAGCCACTATTTGCTTCAGTGTATTGCAGCATGAATGTAATACTTGGACTAGAAGATACGTTCATTATTTTCCTCTCTTTGAATTAAAATAGTCCATTTTTTCTTAAAAGAGCATAGTCTTTTAATAACGGTTGTAATTCTTCAGGTTCAACTTGAAAATCATTGATCCACCGTCCTGATTGAGAAATGTGTAATTCTTTTTGCTCTTCAACGAATTGCATGGGAATCAATAAGATATTTGGTTCTTCTAACTCTGAACCACTTTCTCGTTCTAAAAAGGCGACAATAAAATCTTGATTTCCTTTTGTCCTCAATTGCCAGTGATGAGAGTTCCCGTTTTTCCTTTTATACAATGAGCTGTATTTTACATCAATCGTTAGACCATCTAGCCAAAAATCATATACTGGATTATTTTTCTTGAAATACTTATTCGCATCCGTTGCATCTGGAACATATTTTTGAAAAAGCTCCTCGGCCATTCCCCCGAGCTTAGCCGTCCTAGAACCATACTGAATTTTATCTTGAATTTTAAGGCAGCCACTCTTTATTAATTTCAAATGAGCTATATGAGTAGGCAGCCCTGACTGTTTCACCGCTTCATGAAAATCTCCTGTTTCTAAATAGATTTCAACAATATCTACCATTTACTGTACCTCAATGAGAATGTTTGATAGTTTGACCACGTGCAATATCTTCTTGAATGACATCGTTGATTCTTGCCATCAATTCATGCTGTGTAGGATCCAATCGTGAATGAATAGATTCCAATTCTTGAACATCAAAATCATCTTTCGTAATAGCATGAAAGTTGGTTAGCGTTAGATAGAGAATTTGATCAAGTTGACGATGAATTGCCTTGTTATCATTTCCAGAATCAAAGGCATCCCCCAAATTTTTTTCCAGCTGAGTCAGTCGCTCATAGAAATTTTTTCCTTCTCCTAATTCAATAAAAAGTTTATAAAAAACTTCAATCAAAGTGACAAGCGTTGCTGAATTATTTCGATACTGTTTCTGCAAAGCAGACGATTCTTTCAAGTAGGATTTTATTTCCTTAAATTTTTCATGTGTTTCTTCGCTAAAATATAAGCTAAGTCTTGGATTCATTTTTCCCTCCTCAATTTTTCTGAGATGATCCTGTCAAATAATTGATTTTATATCCTGGTTGAATATTAAAGATATATACATCAAATGAGATCTCATCATCTTCGATACTCTGTGCTTCCATACGAACTCCTCTAGCAACTAATTCCACATTTCTAAAAATGGGAGTTACTCGATAGCGAACATGGTGGTTCGTATTTTTTATGTAGTTAGCAATTTTATTTTCATAGTAAACCATAGATGATTGTTCATCTTCAAAATTTGCATTTAAAGCACGTGTACCTGTAAATAAATTTTTAGCATTCGCATTCTCTCCACTTAATTGAAAACCGATTAAGTGAGAACGATTATATAAATAATCTTCTTTCCCGTTGAAAATTATTTTTTTATTTTTCCATCCTGTTGGTGTGATAGACGAAATAGATTCTCTATCTTCAGTTGGCATCAATTCTTTTCCCAACATTGCTTCAGCAATTCCTACACGATTTAAAAAATCTAGATCAGAATATTTTTCCCAGCTGCCATTTGCTAAACTCAATTCGCTTTTTGTAAATTGTGATTTTTCATTGACAACAATCACTTGATTTTTTCCATCATACTCCTTCGATTTCAAATCATCATTTTTTAGAGTAGAATTCAAATTTGAGTTGGGATTTTTTTCTTCAGCTGAATCGGCTATGTTCAATTGATTCGGAATATCATTTTGTGTCAAGCCAGATTTGATAGCATTAAAATTGTTAGGTTGTACGATAAAGATCGCAAGAAAAATGAGAATGATGAACAGAGATTTATTCTTCTTCATTTTCAAACACCACCTAACCGTCGTTCAGCTTCAAGTGCAGATACATCATCCATAAAATGTAACCAATTTGTGGTTAGTTCATTTACAATATCTTGTTTAACATTTAAAGCAGAAAGAGAAATGTCATTCTTCAACATCAATTCTAAAATCTGACTTTGTTGCTTTTTGATATCGGATAATGTTTCCGCAAATTGATTATTGTACAAATTCAATCCGTCATTCATTACGATATTTTGAACTTGCGATAACATAAACTCATTGAAACTTGGATAGTTATATTTTTTTGAAATATCTCGAAGTTGTTCAAACACATCATCAGGTATATTTCTGATTTTGATTTCTTTAGTCATCACTTTCAACCTCTCCTTCATACTCTAACCAACGTGAAATATGAGTGCCATAACGATCCATTTTTTTTTCAAATTCAGAGAGTATCCTTGTCTGTTTTTTCATTTGTTCCAGAACATGGTCAGAGGCTAATTTCATATTTTCTAAATGAGCCACATACAAATCTTGAGCACGATTAAATTTTCCGTACTCAATTTTTTCACGACAGATTGAGAGCAGAAAATCATTAAATGACTTGGCTTTATTTTTCTTAGAAAGAGATTTTAGATAATTAATTTCATCATCAGTAAGCCCTCTAATCTCAATTCGATTTTGTTTCATATTTGCCATTATTTTAAATTTTCCTTTCTAAAAAACAGCGCCCTTCTTTTTTCTTTTGTCGAAGCAAAAGCAAAAAGAAGCAAAAAAGAAAACTTCAACCTCGCAACATCACGAACCGATACGGTTCTATTTTTGCGGTTTTTCAACACACTAACACACACAGAGGGACTAAGGTCCTTTTTAGGTGTGTTGTGGTAGAAAAGAGCATAAGGGAAACTGTCCCCACGAAGCGTGTGGAGTTGATAGTATCAACGTTTCCGGTACCGGTAATTTTCTCGGCTTCGCCTACTTACACACACATGCTATACTTACCTTTACACACTTTATAGGTGTTATACTTACACTGTTTTTCCTTTTTACACACTTTTGCTTACACCGTTTTTGACTTCATTCGGAAGTTCAAAACTCAAAAATTAAGACTGATTTTCAGCTGGAAAGTTTCCTTCTTCACGCTTTTTCTTAGCTGCTAAACGTTGTTCTTTTTCCTCTTCTTTGATGAGATTTAATTCCATTTTTAACTCTTCAAAAATTGATTCATACGACTGATTTTTATTTTTCTTCAATTGAATTTGAACATAAATTTTACCAATTTGTTTTTGAAGATTCTCTTCTGCTTCTTTACGTTCCTGTTCCAAAACGGCAACTTTTTTCCTTGCCTCTTCTAGTTGATTATCAATTTTTGTTAAATCATTTTTAGCCATGATTACTTCTCCTTTTTCTAATTTCGTATTTCTTAATCCCTTAATTTATTTCCTGCAAAGCTGGCAATTTTTTCTTTTATAATTTGGAAGTTGCTCCACAAATCGCCATCTAGCTTTTTCAAATCAATCACATAAACTTCATGATCATTTTTCTTGATAGTTAATGTGAAAGAACGTTCATTAATTTTAATTTCCTGTAAAACGAGGTACATTGAAGAAAACATTTCTCCTTTATATCCTGGATTACTACGATAGGTTATTCCATATTCATCAATATCCAGCGCAACCCATTTTTGTTTTCTAAGCAAACCTTTTGTACTTGTGAATACAGTACGATGCTTTCTAACTGGTTGATTCTCCTTTGGTGCTAATTTAAGTTGTTCTTTCATTTTTCTGCCTTTCTTTTTTTGATTGATTCTAGTATAAAAGATAACTAAAAAAAATTTTTTAAAGGGACAACCATAAAAAACAAATCCCCTTAATTCAAAAATTAAGGAGATTTTTGACTACTATTTGTTGGTAAACACGAACTCGCCTTTCATAGAAAATGCACTCTTTTTACTTACATTAAATTGAATCAACTCGAAATAAAAATCATGTTTTTTCCCAAAAGGATATACACTAAACACTAAATGATACATTTCATCTACATCAGAAAATCCCTTTTTCAAAGGAGACTTAAAAGGAGCTTCAAAACCTTTCCATGTTACTCTATAATGAGAAAGACCTGTAAATCTTTTATAGTTCAAAAAACTTAATTCTACAATATCTTGATAATCCTTTTTTACTGCTCGCTGATTAATCGTAATCATTCGTTGGTTTGCATCACCTTCATCAGCATCCGTAAGAAGATTGATTTTAGGAGGTAACTCGTCTCTTAATTTTCGGATTCCAAGATAGTCCTTATTCAAGACATTTTTAAATAAATATCGTAGAAATAGTTTTGCTTGAAACCACTTCATAAACTGATAAATACCAATACTAAAAAGAAAAATTAAAATCCATAATTCAGATTCATTCTCTTGAAATGGAAAATCCAATGCTTTCGAAAAAATCCATAATAACACAAAATTTCTCATGAAGTAAAAAATAAATCTCTCAACTCCAAAACGCAACTTCAAAAAAGGACTAGCTAAGATAAATAAACTCATTAAAGACACTAAATAATTTGAACTAATTTCAAGTATTGCTGAAATTTCTTTAATCAGAACAGCACACGCTATCATTTCAAACACTAAATATTGCCATTTAAACAACTGACCAACCAGCCAATTCACTCCACAAATTGCAGATAATTTATATCCCAATTTATCAGTTTCTTTTACCATTTTAATTAAATTTTTCATTTTATTTTACCTTACTTTAATTCATTTCTACAGTTTCAATAGGGTTTGAAAATTCAAATGTCCCATCTTTAACTGCCTGTTTTTTCTTATCCAAAGACTCCAATTTAGCCTTCAACTTTTCAATGTTTTTATAGGCTGTTTCAATGGTTCTATTCTTCGTTTCGATGTTTGTATCCAGCGTAGCAATATTCTTTTGATTGGCTTCGAGATCATCACCTGTTAGATATTTTGCTTCTGCTTGAAGACTCGCTTTTCGTGAGTTATCATCTTCAATAGATTCCTTCAATTGAGAAATTGATGTTGTCAATTTTTGAGACTGTTCATTCTGGAAATTGATCTCTTTTTCGATTTCCTGAAGAGTAAATTCTTCTCTGGAGACAACTTCAATAGCTTTGATTTCAAGCTGAGGATTTTGAGGAGTTACAAAGAATTGTACAGTGTCCCCTTCTCCAGATTTCTTCTGAGAAACCTTTTTAGAATCACTGGATGGCGATGAAATATTCACATCAATTGAGCTAGAAGAGACTGTCTGATTCGTCACATCGATCGCAAATGCACCAAAATTTTTCGGAACTCCTTTAATAATAACTGATACTTTATTATCAATGATTGGCACAACGTCCATCTCTATTTTTGAGTCTTTATGTTGAGCATAGAGTTTCCATTTCAATCGTTTGGCATCGATGCCCCGATCTATCGAAGTCGTAGCATCTTTCGTCTCAAATTGTAAAACAATAATTCCAGTATCTGGTGAATATTCCTGGCTAACAAGTTTCATCTCACCACTGCCATTCGCAAAAATCTGCTTTGTTTTGAGTTGTTCTGAGGTATATGTTTGTCTTTGTGGCGAGAAAATCGCTCCCATCAAAAGGCTTAACCAGGTCAAAAATAACATTGAGAAAATAACTAATTTTCTCTTAATAATATTCTCTTGAAACCAAACTTTAGTCTTAATAAATGGCTTCAAAATTGGGCTAGATTTTATCTTTTCAATCCAGCGCTTGATTGTATCTATCATAGTGGATATATCCTTTCTACTTTATGTGAATTTTTGTTTTTAGAACAATACCTTATCTCTGATCTTCATGCTTCTTATATCCTTTCCAAATAAATGAAACCTTACTTTTCGGCCAAACACTTTTTAGTAACATTAAGAACGCTAATGGTAGCCTTTTCGTTTTGATTTCATTTCCAAAGTTATCACATATAGTTATCCTGAAGAGCGGTACGAACCAGATCGCAATCAAGAAAGTTCCAACCACGCCATGCGCAATAGCATTTAAAAATTGATACATACTACCTCCTTAGACATACTTCAATCTTTGAAAAGCTGTTTCGGCCCACTTACTCAGTTTTACCCTTTTAGTCATTTATGGCCTCCTGGATTGCTTTCTCATCTGCTACAATCTTTTCCTCTGAATCCCTCGAAGCATATAGATATTTCTTTATTTTCCCCTTACGAATCTTGATAATAGTAGCAGCTTTTTCAACCTGGTATTTTTCTACCAACTTTTGACCTTCTTCTGTCTGAGTGTCAATGTAAAATGTAGGATAAGAGCCTTTATTGGCTGCATCTACAACTACACTTTTTCCAACCTGACAGTAAGGACAATCTTTTTTATAAAATACTAGGTTTACATTTTGATCAAGTACAGTATTCTGGTATTCCTTCTGAGTAAGGTGAGGATCGTAATCTAAGATAAAATGATCTTTATACACCCTATACCCTCCTAGAACTGCGAGACTCACAACTAAAATGACAAGAATAGCCCCTAGAGCTAACTTAACGTGTCTAAAAATCTCTCTCATCCTATTTCCTCCTCATCCATAAAATCAAATATGGAACCTTGAACATAATCAATCTTGGCCAATTCTTTTATTTCTGATTTCAAGTTAGTGAACGTTGTCATCACTTCTTGAAAAAGCAAAGGATCAAATTCCTCGGAATCCAATACACGGACAATTGGCAACATTGGATAATGATCTCTCAACTCCTCCTGCAGGTAATCTGAAATCATTTTATCATTCGAGATAACACTATCTATTCTAACAATCGCTGGAATACTAGAAATACTCTCCTCGTTTTGATAAAAAGTTAAAGCTACGTCCCCTGCAGAAACCGACTCAAATTTTAAGTTATCCGATGAAAGTTTAAAATAATAAGCCAATGGTTCTTGTCCAACTCCTGTTAGGTAGTATCCACGGATAATTTTGAATAACTCTGACATCGACCTGTCTCCTTCCTAACAAACTTTTAGAAGTCTAAACGGAGCTTGATACACATCTGGATAGTGAATCAATCTCTTTTTTCTTTGTTCAGGAAGTGGTTTTCGATAATGTTTTTGAAGATACTGAAATGCTAGTCCCAAAGTATCAAAAACTAAAACTTTATTCTCCCCATTACAAATATAGTCACCTAATTCAAAACTGAAAATTACGTACTTCATTCTTCTTCTCACTTTCTATTTTGGCCAATCATTGCCAACTGATCTGTCTCTAACTCAGCATCATATCCATTTTCAAAACGAACTTGTTGACGAATCCCTATAAGTGAGAGAACTAAGAGAAATCCTCCTACAAATATAAGGCTAAATAATCCAACTAAAATCAAAATCATATCATTCCTCCATAGGTTATTTTACATACATCTATATCTTTGTAATAATCATAGATATAATGTAAAGGCAGTTTACGGGTTTTTAAAATTATCCAATATCAAGCTCAAATAGAGATAGTTGTTGTGTTTGTTTAAAGCCATCTTTAACCCTTTCTATCACTCGCTGAGTGAACTCAAAGCTTTCTTCAAAGAAAGCAGCAATATTGGCCATATAAGCCTCCTGACGTTCTCTCTTTACCTGGATAAGGGAAAGTAAGATTGCTTTGATAGAGGCTAATCTGATGCCTCCTCCACGCCCGTGTTTGACTGTGAAGAAGATTTTTTGTTCTGCTTTGAGAACTTTCAATACTTTATCCAATGAGCGCTCAGGGATGTTCAACTTCTCTCGTATCTCTTTTTTCGTCGTCTGGATAAATGGATCCTCAGATTGATAGAAGCCTTCTAAATAGGCCATGACATCTGTTTTCCATTCATGAAGATGACTATTCTTTCTGTCAGCACGTTTCTTCTTAAACTTGTACCAACGTTGCTTCACAAAGAGATCTGAAGCCTTGAGTTCCTGGTTAATCCATGCTTTACATAAAGTCATCACATAGTCACGACTAGCAGCTTCATATTTTCCTGAGTAGGCGCTTGTGATAATCTTATGAAATTCAGCTGAAGAGAGTGGTTCGTCTAGATTTGCATTAAAGTTAGAAAGAACTTCCTCACACTCTCCTTGATCGATTCCTGAAGAGAAGTTAGCTAAAGCCAACGTGAAAAGAACATTGTTTCTTCCCATCAGGGCTTTTCCACCCTTGATATTTCCCTCTCTCATCAGCAATTGATACCAAGGTTCATCGATCTGTTTTACCCCTTCAGAACCTGAAATAACCGTCAAATTCGGCTTTTTACTTGGGAAGGGAAGGTCTGATTGCTTCATTGACCAATCTAACCACTCCTGGAACGAATAAGTATAGTCAGCATCAAAGAATTCAACGTTATCAGTTCGAGGAATCCGAGCAATCCCAAAATGGTTACAGGTCATATCTACTGGTAAAGTTTGAGCAAAGTAATTTCTCAAATTTTGAGAGATTGCTTTGGCCACCTTTACCACTCGAAATTGGGAATGAGCTGTAACGTAGGCCGATTCTGATAAGACAAAATAGGCTTGAAATCCCTTATCAGATTTTAGAATCAACGTCGGCATAAAACCTAGCTCAAGGGAAGCAGTTAAAATATCTCCTGTCGTCATTTCTTCAGCTGCAGAGGTAATATCGAAGTCAATGTAGAATGTGTTAATCTGTCTAAGATTATCCTCAGAGTGGCCACGTGTAATCCGTCGACCAGCATCACTATAGCTTCCGTAGCAATATACGTTAGGAGTCCAGTGTGTAAATTGATCCTGGTTCTCCAGCAATGATTCGACAGAGGTTAAAACAACACCACGTGCCTTCACCATATTCGCTTTTGAACGATAAGCAAATACAGAGCCTCGTTTTCCTTCTTCAGCTGAAGAGATGAGCTGTAGATGGCTATTCTTAAATTTTTGAGTTCTTAATCCGTCTTTTGTAATGATGGATAAGCATTTTAATAAATCAATCTTTTTCATGGTTTTTAGGACTCTCATATCCCTTCACTAGTTATAGTTTGAAGTCAAGTACACTTATAATATATGGCGCCAACTCTTTATATGAGAAGTAAATCATTACCCCTCCTACAACAATTAAAAAGATACTCACCATCCATCCCAAATCAGTTAAATCTACAAAGAAGTCTTTCTCACCACTGAAGTCAAGTCTGATGTCTGTATTTTTAGCTATGATAAATACTCCACTGAACGAAATGCACACTCCTACGACAAACAATACAATAAACCCAAAAATCATATAATTTCCTCCTACCCTCTTCTGAGGTTTTTTATTTTAACACTTAAATTTTATTTAAGCTCTTAATGTGTGCATCATAAACACACTTTTTCAACTCGGAAAAAACGCTCATATTTTCTTCGATAAACAAGCTCTTTTTCACCTCTCCGTCTGCGTAAAACAGACCGTTTAAGAGAAAATTTATTTTCTCTTGAAAAATGTCATCTAACATCAGCTTACTTTTCTCCAAGCAAGCTACCAAATGCGATGAATTGTTTGCGTAACGCATCGGCATCCCAAAAGCGCTTTCCACGCTTTTAAAATCAAAATTCGTAAAATCTTTATTTGTTTCTGTATTTTTCATATTTCTTTCCTCTTATGTTCTTCCTCATTTATTCAACAATTCTTCTGATAGCAACTATTCTATAAGTATTTCCAATTCCTTTGCGATAGCAGCAATGACACTCACAGTCACGCTATTTCCTGCTTGCTTGTATAATTGACTGTTGCTATTCACTTCTTGCGCCTTATCAAAAGCCCAATCTGGAAATCCTTGTAATCTCCAACACTCACGAGGTGTCAACTTTCTGATCCTAAATCCATCTGATAAATAATTATTTTCCTGATAGCTATTCCTAGTTAAAGTAGGAGCGATGTCATGTTCTCCACCTTGGTTATAACCATGACCACGTTGGATTATTTTAGGTTCTTGCCCACCACCTTGCATTGTGGATAGAGTGGGAGCTAGTCCATTTGTATCATATACTCTTGAGTTTTGGTCATGATTTCCAGGCAATTTCCCTGCGATTAGAATTCCATGCTGATCTTGCGTAGTCAAAGTAAACATAGGTTCTTCGTTAGACTTACACCTGCACCCATTTTGTCGTTTATCCGTGCAATCAGGAGTTAAAACAGGTATGGCTATCTTTTGCCCCTCTCCCTTGTTGGTTGTGAGTGTGGGAGCCAATCCAGCTGATTCATAAACCTCTCCATTCATCCCATTTCCTGAAGGATGGATGTTTCCGATAGACCTCACTTTCTGCGATTTACTTTCAACAATGTACGCCCCTGCTCCTTGTGAGTTGCCATATCTGGTTGTAATGGTATTGCTGTACTGCTTTTTGATTGAATTAGCTTGCTGGCAACTTTTTGAGAGAGGAAAAACTCTTCTGGTACATTCTCCTCTAAGATGTCCGATAACGAACACCCGTTCTCTGTTTTGGGGTACTCCAAAATCCTTGCTGTTAAGGATTTGCCATTCCACATTGTACCCCAATTCATCCAAGGCTCCGAGGATGGTTTCAAATGTAGCTCCTCCGTCATGGTTGAGGAGTCCTTTGACGTTCTCAAGCAATAGATATTTAGGTCTGAGAATAGATGCGAACCTTGCAATTTCAAAGAAGAGACTTCCTCGTGTATCTTCAAAACCTCGTCTGTTTCCTGCAATGCTGAAAGCCTGGCACGGAAATCCTCCACAGATAATGTCCACACGTCCGATTCTTCGAATAGACTCATCTGATACTGCTGTGATGTCATGTAGTTCTATTTCTCCTTTCGTATCGTGTATAGCTTTGTAGCTAGCTCTTGCAAATTTGTCTATTTCGCAAAATCCTATACATTCGTGACCAGCGGACTCCATACCAAGACGAAAGCCACCGATACCTGCAAACAGATCTAGAAATTTCATATGATTTTTAATTTCTTTCATCATTAAACCCCAAAAAACAGTGGCTACAAATAGTCTCATCTCGATCCATCCACCAACAACTACCCCATTTTTCATCAACACAAGGGGTAGTCCAAGTACATCCGCATTTTTGACAAATACCTTTCTTTAATACTGCTTCTTTCATGATAATTACTCCTCATTGATTCTCATACTTTTAGGTAGCTTTTTACTCGGTAAACAGTAACCTTCGGATAAGTCCCTTTTGCCATAAAATTCAGGACTATTTGTCATGATGTGATCACTTCTTTTCCACCCTCGACGAAGTTGTTTGTACGATAAAGAAACACGCTTCTCAATTTCTTTAAAACTAAATCCCAGCTTCAAATAGGTTGTTACAATAGTTGTAGCATGTTCTTTGGACTCTTCGCTTCTTGTTCTTCTCTGAAAGTTAATCTGCTTATCTTCTTCATTTAATGCTATCTGATAGGCAATAAACAACTTCCGCATTTCCATAATTTTATGTTGCCAGGCCAAGCTATAAGGTTGTCCTGAATATCGATTAATCAAGTCCTTTACGGGTTGTTTAAATTTCATCTGAAGAGGATCGAATTCGCCAAGGTCAGAAAATGGATCAATGAATCCTAATGGTTCGCTTTGAATTAATTCATTGTATAGCGCTTCTCTGTCCATCCTAATTTATCTCCTTCTTCAAATGCACGTCATTGAGTCAAATAAGCTTAATTGGATGGTTTTAGGCGCTTGTTCGCTGTTTCCATTCTTATCATGATCGATAACGTCAAAGATTTCTAACGTGTCTAAATTCATTACAATCTCTAATCCTACCATCGTTGAACTCCTCTCAAATAGAATTTTAAGCGAACAAAAAAGAGAACAGATTTCTCTGTTCTCCTAAAAATATTGAATTATTTGATTTTCTAAAAACTCTTACCACTTACTGAGTCTGAAAACAAAGTTCCAGACTCATTTAATAGTAAAGCTTCAGAAAGTCCTGTTTAAGGATGTCTTTTCGCTTTTGGTTTTTTGCCATGTAGATTTCTCTTGGCTTGTTTCAAGGCTGTAATGGCATCTTTGACATCTTCTTGGCTCGCTCCTGGATCTTTAAGGAGTTCCTGTGCCTCTTTAAAAGTTAGAAGATAAGCTGCTTTTTCTTTCTTGTCAGCATAGATAAATCTCGCGTTCTTTTCTTGGAAAAGGCGTTCATCTTTGACCAGTTTCTTCAGACTAGAGAAGTCAGTAGCTTTGCCATTTAATTTGCTTTTAGCCGTCGCTAGGGCAATGAGAGATTGGTCAATTTGATCCTGTTTAACTTTAGGATCTACAGCTAGTAAGGCAATTTCTTGGAAGGCATGATCATAAGCTCGACGTACTTTTTCCTTGGCATTAGCATATCGTCCAGTTTTAGTCGTTGCGTAGTAAGCTTTCATAGCTTCTTTCAAGGCTGTAACGTTCGAATCTTTTCCATCCAAAGCTTTACCAGCAGCTTCAAGACTAGCGAGAACGCCATCAATCAATTCTTGTTTCAACTTGCTTGACAAGGCTGACTGTGCCACTTGGAAAGCTTGGTCATAAGCTTTTCTCTTATCTGCACTACTATTAAAGTAACGAGACATTTCTACAAGTTCTTTTTGTTGATTTACCGCAGCAATCAAGGCCAACTTAGACACAACAGATAGACGCAAAGCATTATTTCGACCTGGCTGAACGAGCAAGGAAACGAGATCTTCAAGGAGTTCATATCCAGTTGGCAAGGTGACTTGTACAGTATAACGACCTGTAGCAACTTTCTTACCAAAGGCGTATTGACCGTATTTTTCAGCAGGAAGAGTGATACTTGTCCCATCTTCTCCTTTCAGAACTACTGTAGTCGTCTTTGGAACTGCTTGATTGAAGGAAACAGACACCGGTGCATATTCTAGGAGATTTGCTAAGAAGGTAATGGTTTGGAAACTATTTTCTTCCGTCAAGTCAAACTCTTGGGACAAGGCACTGATAAATTTCAATTCTGTTCGGTCGTAACTGAAAATTTCTGCTGTATAATGACCAAATTGTAAGAAATGAATCGCTTTTGTCTTGTCAACATCAACATATTGCCCCTTGCTATTTTTGATTCGATAGACGTAGAGGGTATCAATATCTTGGTTTGTTTTCGCATCCTTCAAGGCAATTTTCACTCGACCACTATTTTGATCGCGGACAAGTTCAGCAAGTGAGATATAATCTACATTTCCTGCATAGTCCTCAACAAGATAGTAAATATTAGCCTTGTCAACATTCTTAGGAAGTGTATAACTACCGTCAGCATTGGCCTTAATCAGATGGGTGTTCTCAAGCGCACGAGTTCCAGACTGGTCTTTCCCAGTTAGAACCATGGTCCCTTTCTGGTCAAATGGTGTGATATAGAAGACTTTTTCTGAAAGGATACCGCCTTGACCCACATCTTTTGGTTTGCGAGCTACGAATTCTTGGTTTCCATCTTTAAAGCGAATATAACCACTTGTGATGACAGGTTTTTGAGTATCAATTTGAATTTTAAAGGTCGTGTATTGTTCTTTGGCTCCTGGAACATCTGGTGTGTAACTAATAACATAGTCATATAAACCATCTGCAACGGTATTGCCATCAAAATCCTGACCTCTCCAAACAGTATTATCTAGAATATAACTCTTCAGATTTCTACTGTCACCATCAAAATAATTTTTACGAAGATCCTTTGCATCGCCCTCCCAAATAGGATGTTCATGCTTAGTATCCGTAGCCGCATAAACTGTAGCCCGAAGATTTACAAGATTTCTCAAAGCAACCGTCTTGTATTCAACTAGGTCTTTGTTTCCATCATCATTTGGAGAAATGGCAATACGGACATTCCCTTTTTCGTCCAACTGAAGAACATGCTTACCTTCAGCATTTTGTTCAATCCCAAGAACAGTAATTCGGCGTCCTTGGCGTTGACCTTTAGACACTAGAAGGTCATTTTGCAAGGTTGCGAGATAGGTAGCATCATTAGAGTAGTTAACGGCAGGATTTTCCTTGTCTACTTCTGTGTAAAATCCATTTTTCCCTTCTCGGACAAGATTGTAAATTGTTTTTTCAACAGCAGGGAGATTTTGGAATTCTCCTCGGAAGCCCATAAATGCAAGACTCACAATATCCCCGTCATCTGCTGGATCTACAAAGCGAACAAACCCTTCAAGGAAATAGCCATTTGGCATTTGTTTGCTGAGTTCAGCAGCAAATTTTCGAGCATCCACTTTAACAGTGACTGTTTGACTGCTGTGGGCTTTGACCGTCACTTCAGGCCAGACTGTCTCTGTTAGTTTTCGAGGTCGAAGGGTGAATTTTCCATCTTGGACCTCGTCTGTATTGGTATTCACTACCATCTTGAGAGTACGGTCAGTATCTGAAATATTGTGTACAGTGACCTTGAAAGTAAATTGATCTCCAACATTTCCTAAAGTCACGCTTGGATAACCATTTTCACCCGTTACATAGAGGTCTGTTGACACTGCAGCAGCTGTGTCCACAATACCAGAACCTTGCTGACGAGGAGAGGTATAAGTGCCTGTGTCCTTATTAACATGTGGTTTTGCAGTTGACATGATCAAGGCCTTGACAGTCTCTGATACTTGCTCAGGAGTCAATTCTGGATGGTGTTTTTGAAGATATTCCTTAACCAAAACTGCAACACCCGTAACGTGAGGCGCCGCCATACTGGTGCCGCTGATACTACCATAGGTATTGTCATTAAAAGATGAATAGATATTGCCGCCAGGAGCTGTCACGTCCGGTTTCAATTGTCCATCGGTAGTCACTCCCCAACTTGAAAAGTCAGATAGCTGATTGGCTACATCAGAAGGGCGATTATCCATCTTGTCATTAAAAACAATCTTATATTTTCCTGATTTTAAGGCTTCACCATACTGTTTAGAAATAAATACAGAAGGAATTTTCTTTGCTTCATCATCAATAGCCATATTGATGTTTGCGCCCTCTACATTATTGTAGATCAAAGCACCAACTGCACCGTGTTTTCGTGCATTTTTGATCTTCTCTGAAAAATTCATAGCTCCACGCTGAATGAGGGCAAGTTTCCCAGTTAAATCCAACTTCGCAAAGTCTTCTTCACGACCTAACCCTGTTTCGACGTATTCATACTCTTTTCCTTTTTCAAAGTCCTTATCTGCTTCAGGTTGATTATAATCAAATTTTCCGTTATGAAGGCCGGCATTTCCCTCTAGACCTTTAACTTCAAAAACGGCTGTTGTCAATATTTTATTGTTGACAGAAGCAACTGAAATCGAATCCTCAACAGTGGATGGATTTCCAACCAAGCCATAGTCTGGGTTTTCAGCTAGCGGTTTTGAATAACCATTTCCGAATGTATTGCTATTTCCTGCTGAGATAAGAACAGACACTCCCTTGGCACGAGCCCGTTTGATGGCATCCACAATATCAGAACCAGCATCCACCATAGAACCAGTGCTAGATCCCAAACTCATATTAATGGCATCTGCTCCCAAGGCAACTGCGTCATCAATCGCCTTTACATAAAGAGCCGAACTGGTCGTCTTTTGGCGATCTGAAAAGACACGCATAAACATGACTTGGGCTTCTGGCGCAACACCATAGACCTTTTCACCATTTGGTGCTTCTTTATCAGGGTTTCCAGCTGCAATCCCTGTTACATGCATCCCATGAGAAGTTCTTTCTGCTTCTTTGATCTTATCTGTTCCGTCAAAGTAGTCATAGGCATAGACAACCTTATCACTATACCATCTACCGTAGTCGATTCCAGCAGCCTTTTTAGCTGCTTCGATGGCTTCCTTGTTTTTAAATTTTGCTTTTGACGGATCCGAAATTCGAAGTACCTCATGATTCAAATCAAGCCCAGAGTCAATAATGGCAACAACGGTCCCCGTCCCCTTGTAACCAGCCTTCCAAGTTTTTGGTACTGTGATGATATCATTGCTTGAAAGACTATTGGGTTTTGCAGACTCAGCTTTTTCTTGTTCTTTTTCAGTAGTTGCCGTTTCTCCAGTAGTTTTCGGAGCTGTCGTTGCTTGAGCCTCTTTGTTCTCTATGTTAGAAGCCTTATCTGTGGCAGGCGCCGGACTGGTAGCGACTGTTGTTTCTTTTTGGACGACACCTTGATTTTCTTCTTTTGCAACTGCGCTATCTTTTCCTGATCCTTGAGCTTCAGCAGTTTTATCAATCGGAGCTTCTACCTTAGCATCTTGTTTACTAGCATCCTCTTTAGAAGTTTCAACTTCTTGTTTCTCTCCAACTACTGGAGCTATCCCATTAGTGGTAGTTAAGTCAGTCGCAGAGTTTGAGTGTTTATCGTCATTTAGCTCTGTCTTGATTGCCTGAGTTTGAGCTTGATTTTCACCTGTACTCTGCTCATTGGCACTGACTTGACTTGCTCCAAAAACCAAAGCAGTTCCTAGTAAAACCGAAGCAAGACCAAATTTGTATTTCCGCAATGAAAAACGTTGTCGTCTATTCATACATAATCTCCTTTTTCTTTAAAGTATACCTATTATAACGCAAATAATCATAAATTTTCATAAAAATCTGAATTGTCACAAAAATGTAATATTTACGTATATATTTTACTTATTTAATTTTATCATTCGTGTTATTTGCTCCATCAAATCAATATTTTCTAAATTCGTTCCTATATTTCAATTCATAAAATTATTTCATTATACAAACAATTTAGATTTTTTATACACAAAAAGACTAGGATTTAAAATTCCTAGTCTTTGTTATTTCGGTATAAATAGATTTCACAAACTAAAAATCCATCTCATCCACACGAGGTGCGCCCGAAGTCACTGAAATTGTCTTTAAAACTTCTCGCTCGTCTTTGCTGAGTTCAATTCCAAAACAGTCAAGATTACTTTGGATGCGAGAGGCTGTCACTGACTTAGGTAGGGGTAAAAATCCTTCTGCCAAACTCCAAGCCAAGGCGATTTGAGCCACTGATTTCCCATGCTGATCAGCAATTTCTTGGACTTCTTTCTGTTCAAACAACTCTCCTTGCCCAAATGGCCCCCAAGCCTCTAAGAGAATTCCTTTCTCTCTACAGTAGTCAACCACTTCCTCTTGATAAACTCCTGGTGCCAAGCGCACCTGATTGACCGCTGGGATGATTCTTGCTGTCTCAAGCAAGGCATCCAAATGATGGGGAAGGAAATTACTAACGCCGATAGCACGGATTTTTCCTTCTTGGTAAAGGTCCTCCATTGCTCTCCAGACATCGGCATTGCGAGTTTTCCATGCCTCATTTTCTCTTAGTGGTTTTGGATTTGGCCAATGGATCAGGTACAAATCTAGATAGTCCAATCCCAGTTTTTCCATTGATTCTTCAAATGCTTGGTGAGCTTCTTCATAGCTGTGATTGGTATTCCAGAGTTTGGTCGTTACAAAGATTTCTTGGTGAGGAATACCGCTATCTCGAATAGCGTGACCAACACTTTCCTCATTTTTATAGATAGCTGCAGTATCGATATGTCGATAACCAGCCTTTAAGGCTTCTAAAACGGCTTGGTAGGCCACCTCTCCATTTTCAGCTTTCCATGTTCCAAATCCTAGTACAGGAATGGAAGCTCCATTATTAAGGGTGTAAGATTTCATCGTTTTTCCTTTCTATGTGAAGAAAATCTAAAGAAACAAAATTCTGATTATCAGAACACTTGCTCCTTTAGATTTTAACAATTATTGATCACGGTCGTAATAGATCTCGTGAGCCTTCAAGCGAGAATTGAGCAATTCAGGAACGGTCAAAAATGTATACCCTTCACTCTTTAGATACTCAATGACACTTGGTAGAGAATTAACAGAAGGACCATGGATATCATGCATGAGAATGATAGAACCATTACGAACTTGGTGTTGAATCTCTGTCAAAATAGCAGCTTCATTCTTACTCTTCCAGTCTAAACTATCCACATCCCACATGATAAAACTCAAGTCAAGACTATTTCGAATATCATCAGTGATGGCACCATAAGGTGGGCGCATCAGTTTAGAGCTTGATCCTAAAACTTGAGTTAACAAATCTTCTGTATCAGTGATTTGCTTTTTAGCATCTTCGAGGGATAATTTAGAAAGGACAGGATGATCCCAGCTATGATTTCCCACAATATGGCCTTCCGATTTCATTCGTTTCAGAAGATTTTCATTTCCTGCTATGTTTTTTCCAAGTACAAAGAAGGTTGCCTTTACACCGTACTTAGCCAAGGTATCCAAAGCTTGTGGAGTTGTAGTCGGATTTGGACCATCATCAAAGGTCAAGGCTACAACCTTTTTATTTTTCTTAGCAAAGTAAGCTTGGTAAAGTTCAGCATCCTTTTCTAATAGATAAGAGGACTCAATGACATCAAAGAAACTGGATATTGGTAAAGCAATTTCTTCAACAGTCTCTTCAGAATTAGCAGGATAAAGGATGATTTGACTATCTTTATAATCAAAACTCCAAGATGCCAAATCCTGATCTGTGAAGCTCTTTATAACTTGATCAATTTTTGCCTGGTCAAGTTTCTTATCTTCTAGAGTTGATTTGATTTGACTCAGTAAGAGTTCCTTAGCCTTGCTTGCATCTTTGAAGAGTTTACTGAGGTCAAAAGCATTCCCATCTTCAGTCAAGAAAATTTTCCCTAAGGAAGTCTTTTCTTTTTCTTCAACCTTTGCTGCAGACAAATCGTAGACTTGCTTACTGATATTACGAGCAACAACTCCCTTAAGGACAGGATCCAGCTGCTCAGTATAATAAAAGACCAGATCCTCTTTATCTTCTAGATTTTTTTTGATATCTTGGTTGATTTTTTCTCTAATAGACGTAATGACCTCTTCTCCTTGCAGAGGGTAGTAGGCAATCACCTCAGCTTGCCCTTTTCGGAAATGGTCCTTCTGACTACCTGAGTTGAATTGCTGGTCCTTTTCGCTTTTTAACGCTTCAATTTTTTGTTCATAAGATTGCTTTTGTAGAACCTTGTAGCCAATGGCACTTCCCAAAAGAATCATAGCGATTCCTAAGATCCCAACAAAGGAAAGCAATATACTTCTCTTTTTATCGTGAGAAACACGGTTCATATTTTTCTTCATATTTCCATCATATCAAATCAAAGCTATTATTTCAATGATAAACAGGTAATCTAGCTCCATTTCAAAAAATAAAGAAAAAGCTTAGAGTTCTCTAAGCTTCTATTTTAAAAGCGAATTGCTTCACGTGTTTTTTCATATGAAGTCACAAAACGATTTGTAACTCCTGGTTCTGCAACTTCCAAGGCTTGAGAGATCTTCTCAAATGATGCCCGGTAGTCAAACTCTTTCTCAAAAATTTCAAGTGCTTCGTTGAAAGCCTCTTGGATGCGTTCATCAAATGAACGGTAACGATTTGAGTATTGAAGAAGTTGCTCTGTCAAAGTTGCATACTGAACAATGTCGTATGTTTCTGTCTCAAGTACTGCCATATCATTCGTTGCAATTTCAAGAATTCGCTTAACAGATTCAATATTAACCTGCGGTTGTTCTAGCTCCGCCATCAAATCTTCAGTGTTATGACTTGCAGTAAAGAAGAGTTTCAAGAAACTTTGAGGGATTCCTGGTAAGTTTCGCTTTTCCATGTAACGTTTGATGGTGTGCAAACGATTCACATAGACATTTGCTTTTTGGCGAGCATTGAGGTCGTCTTTTTCAATTTGCGCAAGTCGTTCGCTCACAGAAATTTGCTCATCCTCTATATCCTTGAGGTTACTTTGAAGCATTTCCAACTGTTCTTCAAGAGCAGAGTAGGCTTGTGTTGACTCACCTTGATCCTCTGTCACTTCCATGATTGCCGTATCAAGTACAGCCAATTCTGCTTGAAGTCGGCGAACATGATTTCCATCACTTTCTGGAAGAAGATAAGTTTTATTCAGGCGTTCAAGATCCTGAACAAGCACCTGGTTATTTTCTTTCAAGTGGTTGAGATAGGTTGGAAGTGTTGAGAGAAGATTCTCAACGACTTTTTGAGCTTCAATTTCACGAGTGAAAATATCATAAAGTGCGTTGATTTCTTCTTGAATGCGATTATTTTCATACTCTGCATTGTCCAACTCCAACTGACGAATATTTTCTTGATTATTCTTCAAAGATTCATGCAAAAGTTGGAAACGTGACTCAATATCTGTTTCAGTAAAGTGGTAGTTGGCATCCAACAACTTGCGATAGCCTTCTTCCAAATCTGCTAATTGATCTGGTAATTCCTTTGTCAAGGTTTCAACAAGAGCTGGAATCCGATCAACAATATGCGTTAGAGCAAGAATATGATTTTCAGTATCATCTAAGATTGCTGCAGCTTCAACTGGGTCACCTGATGAGTTAAGGGTAACAAATTGAGAGAATTCCGATTGGATGTTTTCCAATTGTTTCTCAATCTCAGGAAGAGCTTTTCCATATTTCTCTGAGTCCTCTGCAACAGTATGTTGAAGGGTTTCAAACAAGTCCAAAGCATGTAGGACACGACCACTATTCTTAGATTCTTGCTTTTCAAGTTCAGAAAGGGCATTGCGAATAGCTGCAATATCCTCTTCAATCAAACTAATCTGGCTTTCAATTTGATCAATCTTGTGAGCTGCTTTAAAGAAACGGAAAGAATTATTGTAGTTTTCAGCTTCAAAGAGGTGATTTTCGATGTCTGCAAATGAGTTCAGAGATAAATCAACCCATTTTTGATTCCATTCACGAAAGGTTACCTGACTTTGACCAATCAAGTGCATATTTTTAACGGCTTCAACCTCATCATTTACAGGAAGGTTGTAGAGTTCTTCTTTTCTTTCTTCAAGCGCCGTTAATCTGCTTACATTACGCTTACGTAGAAAAATGGCTGTTACATAAGCTAAAATCAAAATGACCGCAATCGCAACCATTAGATAAATTAGTTGTCCATTAGACATATCAAACTCCTTTTATACTAGAAACAATCGTAATGATTATATCATATTTTTTAAACCAAGGGAACTATTTCCCACATTTTTTAGACGTCAAGTGTACTGTAAACAGCGTTTTCTTCGATAAATTCGCGACGAGGTTCTACCCGATCTCCCATCAACATATCAAAGATTCTATCTGCTTCAGCAGCATCATCTACTGAAACACGCGCCATCAAGCGATGTTCAGGATCCATGGTTGTTTCCCACAATTGGTGGTCATCCATTTCTCCCAACCCCTTATAACGTTGGATGGTTGGCTTTGAGCGTCCTTCACTATGACGTGCTAAGGCTTCTTGGAGTTTAATTTCTTGATCTGTACCTGGCTGGATGTATTCTTTGATCTCACTTCCAACTTTAACCCCATAAATCGGTGGTTGGGCAATATAAACATAACCAGCTTCTAGGATTGGTTTCATGTAGCGGTAAATCAAGGTTAGCAAGAGGGTTCGAATATGGGCTCCATCAACATCGGCATCGGTCATCAAAACGAGTTTTTGGTAACGAGCCTTAGTGACATCAAATTCTGCGCCAAATCCTGTTCCCATGGCTGTGAAGAGGCTCCGAATTTCTTCGTTGGCAAGAATTTTATCCATGCTAGCCTTTTCAACGTTCAAGATCTTACCACGAATTGGCAAGATAGCTTGGAATTCACGGTTACGACCAGATTTAGCTGATCCACCGGCCGAGTCTCCTTCGACGATGAAGAGTTCGGTTTCAGCAGGATTATTAGAAGAACAGTCTGCTAGTTTTCCTGGGAGATTGGAAATTTCCAAACCAGATTTCTTGCGAGTGACTTCACGCGCACGCTTGGCAGCCACACGAGCCTTGGCAGCCAAAATCCCTTTTTCCACGATGCGCTTAGCAATCTGTGGATTTTCCATGAGAAAATCAGAGAAGGCATCGCTGAAGAGGCGATTGGTAATCTTGACTACTTCGCTATTGCCCAGTTTGGTCTTGGTTTGTCCTTCAAACTGCGGGTTTGGATGCTTGACAGAGATCACAGCAGTCAAGCCTTCACGGACATCTTCCCCTGTTAGGTTGTCTTCATTGTCTTTTAGTAGCTTATTCTTGCGAGCATAATCATTGATAACACGCGTCAGCGCTGTACGGAAACCTTGCTCATGCGTACCACCTTCATGGGTGTGAATGTTATTGGCGAAACTCATGACGTTTTCGTGGTAACCAGTTGTGTACTGCATGGCTACTTCAACTGTGATATCATCCATCTCACCGTCTGTGTAGATTGGTGTATCAAAGATAACATCCTTGTTCTCGTTGATATATTCAACGTAGCTAGCAATCCCACCCTCATAGTGATATTGTTTAGTCTGTTCGAGACCTTCACGCTTATCTGTTATGGAAATTCGAAGACCTCGGTTCAAAAAGGCTAGTTCTTGAATACGTTTGTTTAATTTTTCAAAGTCAAAAGTTGTTGTTTCTGTAAAAATCTCTGGGTCCGGCGTGAAGTGAACTGTTGTTCCCGTTTTATCCGTATCTCCAACCACCTCAAGATCAGCAACGACATTCCCACGGTGGTATTCTTGATAATAAATTTTTCCGTTTTTATGAACCCGGACATCTAGTTGAGTTGAGAGGGCATTTACTACTGATGAACCCACTCCGTGCAATCCACCTGATACCTTGTATCCGCCACCGCCGAACTTCCCTCCAGCGTGAAGAACAGTAAAGACGGTCTCAACGGCAGGACGTCCTGTCTTTTCCTGAATGTCAACAGGAATACCACGTCCATCATCCACAACGGTGATGGAATTATCTGGTTCAATAAGGACTTGGATATGACTGGCAAATCCTGCTAAGGCTTCATCAATTGAATTATCAACGATTTCCCAGACTAGATGGTGAAGGCCTTCTTTTGAAGTCGACCCAATATACATACCTGGACGCATACGAACGGCCTCCAACCCCTCCAAAACTTGAATTTGGCTGGCATCATAATCCTGTGCCTGTTGATTTTTGATTTCTTCTGTCATTTTTTCCCTTTTCTTACATGTCTATTGCTTGTCTCAGTGTCACAACGTTTTTAAAAAGATAGGCATCTAAGCCGGCAGCTTTCCCTGCTTCTACATCAATATTCCTGTCTCCAATGACCAAACCGGATGAGATATGATATTTATCACGTAAATAAATCATGGACTCAGGATCTGGTTTCCGTTTGAAACCAGAACTGGCAGTCACGACTTCTGTGAAATAGTCAGCTATCTGAGTCTTTGCAAGAAGTTCTAGCACTTGGTCATTTCGATGAGAGACTAAGAAATGACGGCCACCCTTGTCAGAGATGTCTTTTAGTAACTCTGGAATCCCTTCAAACAAAACTGGGTACTCTAGCTCACGCGCTTCATTCTCTTTGTAGTTTTCTAAAAAATTCTCGATGGCTGGGGCAAACTTCTCAATGGCAAAAGCTGTCGAAACCTTCAAGGCTTCGTAAACACGGTCGTGTTCTTGCTCTATTCCGTATTGGGCTAAGGTCTCTACAAAGGCCGCTGTAGAAGTCTCATAATTATCCAATAGGGTACCACCTAAATCCCATATATAGTCACGATATTTCATACCCTTCATTATACCATTTTTTTACGAAAAAAGCGATGATTTCCTAGATTTTTCCAAGCAAAAACGAGAGCCGAACTCTCGTCTTACTGTTAATTTCCAAAGACATCTCGATAGAGCATGCCGACTCGTAAACTTTCTGCATCTCCTCCCAACTGCTCTACCAGCTCATAGGCAAAGGCAAGGGCAGTTGACGGTCCTCGGCTGGTTGTTAGATTGCCATCCACAACTACTATTTCCTTTCGGTAAATTCCGTCACTGATGTTTTCCTGAACACCGTCATAACAGGTAAAGTGCTTGTCTTTCAGGACACCTGCTTGATGGAGGGCGATTGGAGCTGCACAGATAGCTGCAACTTTCTTTCCTGCTTGGTCAAAGGCTTTAATCTGTGAAATGAGGGCTTGATTATCCCGTAGGTGAGCTGAGCCTGGCATACCACCTGGAAGAACTACCAAGTCATAGTCGGACAAATCGCCATCAAAGATACGGTCGGCTTTTACCTGAATGTCATGCGACCCTGTCACCTGCTCTTCAAATCCTACCATATCACAAGAAATGTTTACTCGACGCAAGACATCGACTACTGTCAAGGCTTCAATTTCTTCAAAACCCTGGGCTAAAATAACTGCTACTTTTGCCATAGTGGCCTCCTTATTTGATTTGTTTTAGGACAACTTTCTTTCGTTTGAATGGAACTTTTCCACTTTTCTCTTCTGCTAGATTGGTCTGGTAACTCATAGACAAGAGGAGACCGACACCGATGAGGTTACTAATAATTGCGGATCCCCCTTGAGAAATGAAAGGCAGAGGAATCCCTGTCAAAGGAAGTAAGCCTGTCACGGCACCGATATTTTCAAAGATATGGAAGAGCAACATCATGATAAAACCAGTCGAAATGTAGGTGTAGAACTGGTTGTTTGACTTAAGTGTAATCTTCAACATCCGATAAATAAGAAGCAAGTACAGGGCAACCACAAAGACTGAACCAATAAAGCCAAAGTCTTCAGCAATTACGGTGAAAATCATATCACTTTCACGTACTGGAATGAGGAGATTGGACACATTAAAACCTTGTCCAAACAAGCCACCACTTCCAATAGCAATTTGCCCCTGCGCCTGTTGATAAGTCGTTGTTTGCGCAAAGTCAAAGGGATTGAGCCAAGCCAAGATGCGGTTGATCTGGTAGGTTGGCATTCCAATCTGATGCAAGAAGGCACGTCCATCCTTGCTTATAAAGATGGCCATAAAACCTGCAACTGCAGTCACTCCTGTCGCAAAAACAGGAATGATAATCTTCCACGAAACACCTGAAAGGAGAACCATGCCTGCAAAAATAGCTACAAAGACCAAGGCAGTCCCTAAGTCACTTTGTAGGGCTAAGAGGATCAAGACTGGGATGGTAAAGGCAATCATCCAACCAATCAATAGGAAATCCAAGGGAATAGTCCGTCGCCATTCCTTGTGTTTTTGAGTGAATCTTACAATGGCTCGAGCCAACATCAAGATATAGGAAATCTTCATGAATTCCGATGGCTGGAAAAGTGTCGTTCCACCAATCGATACCCAGTTCTTGGCACCTGTTGACGCTACAAGATTTGGATTGTAGAAAACAAGGGGGAGGACCATCAAAGCTAGCCCTAGACCATAAAGATAGGGAGTCACCTTCCATAAAAACTCGGTATTAAAGAACATGACCACAAATCCAATGACAAGCCCCAAGGAAATCCAAGCGATTTGCTGACCTAGAATTGGTAATACATTATTTGGATAGTCATGACTAACTGCTATATAAATGGCCACTACTCCAATCACCAGTAAACAAAACACTGGTAGGAGGAGGCTATAATCGACTCGAGAGTCGAAGGAACGTTTCATATTTTTTACCTTTTCTCTTTCTTGGATTTTTCTTTCATTCTATTGCGACGGGATTGGAGAAATTCAGCTACAGCAGGCTCTAGCTGTTCTCTAGAAAGAACCTGAACAGCCCTTTCTTTTGACAAGGTCTGGGCGATTTGTTTGCCGTAACGCTTGCTGACAACACGACTGTCTAAGATTACAGCAACCGAACCTTGGTTGGGCCGTCTAACAGTACGACCAAGGGCTTGTTTTAGCCGAATGATCGCCATCGGTAACTGATAATCATAGAAAGGATTTTTCCCTTCTTGACGCAGTTCCTGGTTTAATTTTTTTGTTAAAGGCTCTTGGGGATTTTGGAAAGGCAATCTCGGAATCACTTGGATCACGCAAGGATGGGTTGAAAAATCAACCCCTTCCCAGAAACTACCTGTTCCAAGCAAGATCTGGCGTTCACCTTTTTCAAAACGTTTTTTCAGTTGACTTGGTTCCCCATTTTTATACTGAGCTAGATGCGGTTGGTCGAGCAGGTCCGAAACTGCCAGCAGCATTTCTTTTGAAGTAAACAAGACCAGTATGGGTTCTTGAAAGGCTTGTAACCTTTGGATAACAGAAGACACTTCACTAGCATAGTCAACAGGTGAAACTTCTGTCACAAGAGGAAAATCATCGACTAGAAAGACTTCTTGTTGCTCCTGTTTTGCTACATCAAGCCTAACAAGCGGAGCATCCGGAAATCCCAATAAATCTGCTAGGGAAACCCGATTGCTGATTTCAAGAGTGGCCGATACTCCTAGGAGCCTACAATCTTCTGGCAATAAGTCTGCTAGTATAAAGCGGCCTTTTTTACTTGAACAAATCAAGACATCCTTGCTCGATTTTTCTGCTGTAGCAAGCCAAAATTCACGGTCCGAGGTGAAAAAGTTTGCAATCTCTCTATACTCTGGGAGAGCTAACTCCGAAAAATGCTGGCGCAAGTGTTCGAGAGAATCCAACCACTTTCCATTCTTAAGACCTGATTGATACTGCTCCATCAAGTAACGACATTCAAAACCTATACTCTCAAGCAAGCGTTTCTGAATCAAATCTTCTTCTGACTCCAAGGACTTTTCAATTTGAGTTACAAGTTCCTCAAGGCGGTAAGCCTGCTGGGCTAGATTTTCGAGAGCTAGCAGCATTTTTTGAGCTTCATCCAAAATCACCAAACGGTTGTCGATAAACTCTGGATTGTCTTCCAAACGAGTGACCAGATAGGCATGATTAGTCAAGAGAACACGACTGGTTTTTGCCTTTTCCTGCCCTCGTTTCCAAAAATCCTCTGTAGCAAATAAACTTTTCTTTGAAAGCTTACCATCGTGGACTAGTTCAGGCAGAAAGTGTTGATAGCGATAAAGTTGCCCGATTTCGTCCAAATCACCAGTCTCTGTCTCCGTAAGCCAGATGAGCAGTTGCATTTTAAAGCGTGTGAAAAGGCGATTGGACTCAGATCGATGGAGAACTCGGTGAAAGGCATCCAGTTTTAAATAATTTTGAGGCCCCTTGAGACTATGGATTTCCAGATGGAAAACCTCTTTTAAACGCTGACCTTCTTCTTGCATGATCTGATTTTGAAGAATTTTGGTCGGAACACTCACTAAGATACCTGCTTGACTCTCCAAGTTCAAAGCTGGAAGGAGATAACCATAAGTCTTGCCCAGTCCTGTTTGGGCTTGGATAAAGGAAGTCTGGTCTTCTCCCAATAAGTGCTCAACCTTCTCCGCAAATTCCAACTGTTGCGGACGCTCCTCCAGCCCCAATAAAGAAATATTTTTAGCAAAATCTTTGGATAACTTTCGTGGGACTAAGGCTTTGCTTTCCTTTCTGAGGAAAAGCCCATGAAGTTCCATCAAGTCGGGCGAAGATAAGAGAGATTGTTGCTGATAGACCTCCTCAATCACCAGATAACTTTCATAGAGAAGGTTGTCTGCAAGGTTTAGCAAGCTTTCTAAGAGCCCTTTTGGTAACTCAAAAAGTTTTTGACGCATATAGAGCAAGAGCTCAGCTGTTGCCTGAGCATCTGACAGGGCAGTATGGGCATGTTCTAGTTCAATACCCAACTCTTGACAAAGGATACCTAGATTGTATTTCTCAAACTGAGGATACAGAACCTGGGCAAGCTCAACTGTATCCACCCGCGGTGTACGCAATTCATATCCTTCCAAAAAGAGGAATTCTGCAAGAAGATTAGCATCAAACTGTACATTGTGCGCAACAAAAATACCGTCCTTAACCAATTCAAAAATTTTTCCGGCCACCTGAGAAAACTCTGGTGCCGCAGCCAAACGCTGATCGGTCAGACCCGTTAATTCTTTGATATGAGAATCCAAGGGTTCATGGGGATTGACATCAGTCGCATACTGATCGATGATTTCACCATTCTCAATCACCACAATGCCTACTTGAATAATTTTTGCCTTGCTTCCGGTGCTGGTCGCCTCTAAATCAACGACCACATACCGATCATTTCTTGCATTCATCATTAAAAATTATATCAAAAAAAGCATGATTTGACACCCCTCAACTTTGATAACAATCTCGCTTTCCTTGCGAGTTTGAGTAAAAATCAAGACCTTAAAAGAGAGAATTTCACGCAAGTTAAGCAGTTGGTCGCTGGTTTTGAGGTATTTAAAAACCTTATCAACAAAGCTTCATCAACATAAAAAGACAACCAAGATATTAGCTGCCTTTTTGAGATATTTTTTTCATTGTTTTTGGGAGTAGCTTGCTAATTTCTGTTGGCAAGACAAGGTAGTTTTCTTGAGCTAGTTCTTGCGCAATAGCTGAATGAAGATAGGTCGCTACCACCACTCTCTCATAGAGACTGGCTTGGTGAAACTGACCTGTAAATCCTGCAATCATCCCAGCAAGTGTATCTCCCATTCCACCAGTTGCTTGATAGGGACCTCCAACCTGTAACTGATAATATTCAGGCTGACCAGCTTTCCAGATACGAGTTGCTGGCCCCTTCTCGACTAGAATCGTTTCTTGAGGAAAAGCTGAAAGAGCCCTAGCAGTCGTCTCTGTATTTTGATGGTCAAGAACTATACCAGACAGTCTTTCCCATTCCTTTTGGTGGGGAGTTAGGATGAGCTGACTAGATGGGAATGGAAAATGAGCTTTTGCTAAGATGCCCAAAGCGCCGCCATCTGCAATCAAAATCTGGTCTTTTCTAAGGCTGTCAAAGACTCGTTTTACGAGTTTTTCTCCAAATGCATCCTCTCGCAAACCCGGACCTAACAAGACAACTTCTGCCTTTTCCAACTGCTCTTTTAACAATTGCTGGTCTTGAAGAGAAAATGCCATGGCCTCAGGTAAATGACTGTGTAGAGCAAGGATATTTTCCCTATCTGTTCCAACGGTCACCAATCCTGCACCACTTTTGACAGTTGCAATGGCTGACATGATGATAGCTCCCCCATAAGGATAGATCCCTCCCAGCAATAGCAAACGCCCGTAATCTCCCTTATGGCTGTGACGAGAACGTTCAATAATGACTTTTTCTAGTAAAGCTTGATCAATCACTTTCATCGTTTTTTCCCTCTCACTCTATTATACTACAAAAGGAGGTTCAGACCTCCTTTTATCTATTTTCCCTTAAATTCCGCAAAGGTCTGTAAGATTTTAGCTGCCACTGCTGGAGAAGGAGCTCCTTTTAGCTCTAACGTGTCATCTGCATATGGAGTAAGGCCGGCAAAATCTCCTATCTGGACAGAATAGAGAGACGTTTTAAATAGTTCAATATCGTTTTGGTCATTTCCAAAAGCGATGAAGTTCTCCCCACATAATTTTTCAACAGTTGTCGCCTTATGAGTATCCAAGGGATTAACATAAAGGCACTTTTCATGCGCATGATAGGAGAGATGAGCCTGCCCCAGTCTTTCTAACTGACCAAGTAGATCATCAAGCAACTCCTCATGGTCACCCATATAAACGACTACCTTAATCGGAGTCCCTAAGTCCTCAAGTTTCTGATGACGAGCCACCTTTAGGGGATCCACACTGGAGAAAAATGGAATCTTCTCCACAATCTGACCACTATAGTCAAAGCAATCATCTACAAAGAAAGGGAGATTATAAGTCTGGCAATAATCCACTAGCGCCTGATAAACTCTAGCATCGAGATTCCTTTCGAAAACAGCCTTCCCTAGATGATAGGCTACGCCACCATTCAACCCTATGACCAAGCGCTGACTGAGTTCAGGGCCTAATAAACCCAAGCAATCCCGATAAGAGCGGGCTGAGGCAAACACAAGCTCATGTCCATAATCTTCAGCCTTTAAAAGAACCTGCTTAATCTCCTCATCTATGGTCATGTAGTCAAAAGATAGCGTTCCATCCAGGTCAAATACGAATTTCATCTTCCTAGTCCTTGTTTAGTGTTCGAAGCGCTGCCTGATAGGTTTGCTCCATTAGCATGGTAATAGTCATAGGTCCAACTCCACCCGGTACAGGTGTGATGTGACTAGCAAGTGGTGCAACAGCATCATAATCAACATCTCCGCAAAGCTTGCCGTTTTCATCTCGGTTCATCCCAACGTCAATGACAACCGCTCCTGGTTTGACAAAGTCAGCAGTCACAAACTTAGCACGACCGATTGCAACCACAAGAATATCCGCTTTAGCAGCCACCTTAGCAAGATGATGGGTGCGTGAGTGGGTCAAAGTCACAGTCGCATTCTTGCCTAAAAGAAGCTGAGCCATCGGTTTTCCAACGATATTTGAACGACCGATAACAACCGCATTTTTACTTTCTAGATCAATCCCATACTCATGGAACATCTCCATAATTCCTGCAGGTGTCGAAGGAATCATAACTGGATGCCCAGACCAAAGACGCCCCATGTTTAGGGGATGGAAACCATCCACGTCTTTTTCGGGGTCAATAGCCAACAAAACTGCCTCTTCATCAATATGTTTAGGTAAAGGCAACTGGACTAAAATCCCATGCCAAGCTGGATCTTGATTGTATTTGACAATCAAGTCTAATAATTCTGCTTGCGTAATGGTTTCAGGAACTCGCACTACTTCACTACGGAAGCCAGCAGCAAGGGCAGAACGTTCCTTGTTGCGAACGTAGACTTGGCTGGCTGGATTATCTCCAACCAAAATCACCACCAAGCCTGGAACTAAACCTGTTTCTTCTTTTAGTTTTTCCGTCTTTTCAGCCAACTGTCCTTGTAACTTAGCTGCAAGAGCCTTCCCATCAATAATCTGTGCCATACCTCTTCTCTTTTCTATCAAATATCCTCTATTATATCAAAAAATAACTCGCCATTCTAACACTTCTTGCCTAATGGACCTTATAGTCAAAAACTATAAGAAAAAGCCCTTATCGAGCTTTTAGTGCCTATTGATATTAGGTGAATCTATCATGCTTTCTTTTTAACCTTGGGAGCAGGCAAGACTTCGTACATATCCTTAATTAGTCTCGCTAGAAATGACTTATCTTCAAGATCTTCTAGTAAAATCATCTCTGTGGCTCCTTCATAAGGACGTTCAAGCCTAGTCTGTTCCAATTGATCCATGATCACCTTCACAGACTTCAGTAACAGACGATTATCATAGATTCCCCCAATAATTTTCCCACGATAATAAAGGATGTACTCTCCCATCATTGGACGATAACTCATCTCCTCTAGCTCTGATAGCTGTTCGAGAATAAAATCTAAATATTCTTTACTGGAAGCCATGATGCCTACTCCATTTCTTCTAAAAATGAGGTCTTACAAAACCTTACTCAAAAATTCCTTGGTCCGTTGTTCTTTTGTTTGATCGAAAATCTCCTCTGGTGTTCCATCTTCGACAACAAATCCATCCGCCATAAAGATGACACGGTCTGCTACCTCACGCGCAAAGCCCATTTCATGAGTCACAATCACCATGGTCATCCCTGATTTAGCGAGGTCTTGCATAACAGCTAGAACTTCTCCAACCATCTCAGGGTCTAGGGCTGAAGTCGGCTCATCAAAGAGCAAAACATCTGGTTCCATAGCAAGTCCACGTGCAATGGCAATCCGTTGTTGCTGACCACCTGACAAACTCTGTGGATAAGCCGTCGCCTTGTCTGGCAAGCCAACTTTTTCTAACAGTTCCTGTGCTCTTTTCTCCGCAACTTCCTTGCTTTCACCTTTGGTTTTAATTGGTGATAAAGTGATATTTTCCATCACTGTCATATTAGGAAAAAGGTTGAATTGTTGGAATACCATACCCATCTTTTCACGCATGGCAAAAAGGTCATTTTTCTTATCCGTAATATCAACTCCTTCAAAGATAACCTTACCTTTACTTGCTTCTTCAAGGAGATTCATCGAACGAAGGAGGGTTGATTTCCCGCTCCCTGATGGACCAATAATGACCACAACTTCTCCACGTTTAATCTCAAGATTGATGCCTTTTAAAACTTCATTTTTCCCAAAAGACTTATGTAGTTCTTCAATTTTAATCAAGGTTTCTGTCATTATTTCTTGTCTCCTTGTCCAATATGTTTTTCAAATGCTTTCAACGCCACTGTCAAAACAGAGGTCATAATCAAATAGTAAAAGGCTGCAAATAAAAGGGGAGTCAACGGTAAATAAGTTGTTGTTGCTACTGTCGTTGCACCATTCCACAACTCCATCACCCCAATCGCTGATAAGAGGGAACTATCCTTGATAATGGTGATAAATTCATTTCCCAGCGCTGGAAGAATATTTTTTATAGCTTGTGGCAAAATGACATAACGCATGGCATTTTTCGGACGAATACCTAAAGAATATGCGGCCTCTAACTGCCCTTTAGGAACCGCATTGATCCCTGCACGAACAGTTTCTGAAACGTAAGCTCCACTATTCATAGAAATAATCAGAATACCAGGAATCAAACGAGAAAGATCAACTCCTAAAATTCCCACTTGGATAGTCGGAGCATTGATATGCATAAGAGCAAAGGCAATCATAATCTGAACCATCATCGGAGTACCACGGAAGATCCAAACATAGACATTTGCAAACCAAACGAGCGGTTTAAAGCGTGAACGTTGGGCAAAGGCCAGTAACACACCTATAATAGTCCCTAAGCAGACGACAAGGATGGAAATTAACACGGTAATCAGAGCACCATAGTTAAAATATGGTAAATACTTTGGTAAAAAAGAAAAATTCATATTCAATCAACTTTCTATGTATCGGATTGTATGATTATAACATGAATTGAATTAAAATGCAATCTTTTTTCTCTAATTTTAACAATTAACTTGATAGAATAGAGAAATAGAGAGAAATCACAGTTTTTTTCTAGTCAACTACCTCTTGTTTATGGTAAAATAGAAACGATAAGAAATGGAGGAGAATCAAAATGGAATCACATTTGGTTAGAATCATTAACCGCCTAGAAGCAATGACAAAAGATGGTGGAAATCTAAAACGTAATTTTGAACGTGAAGGTGTTGTTGTCGCAGAAGTTGCCTACAGCCACGACGAAGAAAACGGATCACTCTTCACCCTTCGCGATGTAGAGGCTCGTGAAACTTATACTTTTGATAGCATTGATTTGATTGCAATGGAGATCTACGAACTCCTTTACTAATATAAAAACAACGGGCAGTAAGGCCCGATGAATGAGAATCCTTTTTGTCACAACAAATGGGATTTTTTCTTACCTTCAATGTCGCTTGATTCTCCATAAATCCTTCTTTTAAAAACGACCACTTCCCAATCTTTTTACTTGCTTTACACCTTAATCATGCTATAATGGGAGTATAAAACTTTGACTATTCTTGACCTTTTTCTTAGGCCAAGAATACGAATGAAATGAGGTAGATGTATGCTCTGTCAAAACTGTAAAATTAACGACTCAACAATTCATCTGTATACCAATATCAATGGACAGCAAAAGCAAATTGATCTCTGTCAAAATTGCTATAAAATTATCAAAACAGATCCAAATAATACCCTCTTTAAAGGAATGACTGACTTAAACAATCGTGACTTTGATCCTTTCGGAGACTTTTTCAATGATTTGAACAATTTCAGGGCTTCTTCAAATAACGTCCCTCCAACTCAATCCGGTGGGGGATACGGAGGTAATGGGGGATACGGACCTCAAAACCGCGGACCTGTTCAAACACCTCCTCCTAGCCAAGAAAGAGGGCTCCTAGAGGAATATGGTATCAACGTGACTGAAATAGCTCGTCGAGGAGATATTGACCCTGTTATCGGCCGAGACGAGGAGATTATCCGCGTTATCGAAATTCTCAACCGTCGAACCAAAAACAATCCTGTCCTTATCGGAGAACCAGGTGTTGGTAAAACAGCTGTTGTCGAAGGTTTAGCTCAGAAGATTGTCGATGGCGATGTTCCCCATAAACTCCAAGGCAAGCAGGTCATACGTCTGGATGTGGTCAGTCTAGTTCAAGGAACAGGGATTCGAGGCCAATTTGAAGAACGCATGCAAAAGCTCATGGAAGAAATTCGCAAACGCGAGGACATCATCCTCTTTATCGACGAAATCCATGAAATTGTTGGTGCAGGGTCAGCAGGTGATGGCAATATGGATGCAGGCAATATCCTGAAACCAGCCCTTGCCCGTGGTGAATTGCAATTGGTTGGCGCTACTACTCTCAATGAATACCGTATCATTGAAAAAGATGCTGCTTTGGAACGCCGTATGCAACCTGTCAAGGTAGATGAACCAACTGTCGAAGAAACCATTACCATCCTCAAAGGGGTTCAAAAAAAATACGAAGACTACCATCACGTCAAGTACACAGACGCTGCTATCGGAGCTGCTGCAAATCTTTCCAATCGCTATATCCAAGACCGCTTCTTGCCAGACAAGGCTATTGACCTGTTAGATGAAGCTGGTTCTAAGATGAATCTGACGCTGAACTTTGTTGATCCCAAAGTGATTGACCAGCGTTTAATTGAAGCTGAGAATCTCAAGGCTCAAGCTACTCGAGAGGAAGACTTTGAAAAGGCTGCCTATTTCCGTGATCAGATTGCCAAGTACAAGGAAATGCAGAAAAACAAGGTGACTGACCAGGATACTCCTATCATTAGCGAGAAAACCATTGAGCATATCATTGAGCAGAAAACCAATATTCCTGTTGGAGAACTCAAAGAAAAAGAACAGTCTCAGCTTATCCATCTAGCAGACGACCTCAAGGCCCATGTCATTGGTCAAGATGAAGCTGTCGATAAGATTTCCAAAGCCATCCGCCGTAATCGTGTTGGACTTGGAACTCCTAACCGCCCAATCGGAAGCTTCCTCTTTGTCGGACCAACTGGTGTCGGTAAGACAGAACTTTCCAAACAACTAGCCATTGAGCTCTTTGGCTCTGCTGACAGCATGATTCGCTTTGATATGAGTGAATACATGGAAAAACACAGTGTGGCTAAATTAGTCGGTGCCCCTCCAGGCTATGTAGGCTATGATGAAGCTGGTCAACTGACTGAAAAGGTTCGTCGCAATCCCTACTCTCTCATCCTTCTCGATGAAGTTGAAAAAGCCCACCCAGATGTGATGCACATGTTCCTTCAAGTCTTGGATGATGGTCGTTTGACAGATGGGCAAGGACGTACAGTTAGCTTTAAGGATGCCATCATTATCATGACCTCAAATGCGGGTACTGGTAAGGCCGAAGCCAGCGTTGGTTTTGGAGCTGCTCGTGAAGGTCGAACCAACTCTGTTCTCGGTGAACTCGGCAACTTCTTTAGCCCAGAGTTTATGAACCGTTTTGACGGCATCATCGAATTTAAACCTCTCAGCAAGGACAACCTTCTCCAAATCGTCGAACTCATGCTAGCGGATGTCAACAAACGCCTCTCTAGCAACAATATCCACCTCGATGTGACAGACAAGGTCAAGGAAAAGTTGGTTGACTTGGGATATGATCCAAAAATGGGAGCACGCCCACTCCGCCGTACCATTCAAGACCATATCGAGGATGCCATCACAGACTACTACCTTGAAAACCCAAGTGAAAAAGACCTCAAGGCAGTCATGACAAGCAATGGTAAGATTCAAATCAAATCTGCCAAAAAAACTGAAAAAATCAAAGAGAATACTTCTGAAAGAGAAGATTAGAACTCATAAAAAAGAACAGGAAATCTTGTTTCCTGTTCTTTTTTAATTCTCTTCTTGAACTTGATAGCGAAGAATTGTTTTTAATTTGCTTGGCTCCGTTCGATGAAGATTATTGAGATAAATTTCTCGGTGGACTTCCGAAGTTCTTTTGAGCTTATGAAGTTGACAAAAATGCTCCATCTCTGCAAAAGTCTCATTTTCAGTATCAAAAGGTCCTACATGAAGCATAGCAAGGCTTTGGCCTTCTTCTATCTTTTCAAAACGAACAGCCTCATAGAGAGGATTTGGCTTCTTGATTTTGACCTCTTCCAGAGCTTCCTCAAATAGTTCTCTCGTAATAAAATCGGGTTGCCCAATCATAATACTATAAGAAAGCTCACTTTTTACCAGTTCTCCCTCCTTCTCCTTTTTCCATACACCTTCTAAAGGAAAGACAGTAAAATCAGTGTAAACCTCATCCATAGGAGCTTTTTTATACTTCATCTTTATCGCATAGGCTAAGTCATATAAGGCCCCTACGCGTTCTGAAAAATCTTCTTGATTTGGATCGCCTTTACCATCAATCACGATATAGGATTGACCTGGCACCTGCAAGATGCTGGGTCTAGCCTTCACTTGATAAAGATCTTTCGCTTCTTTTCTCCATTCGTATTTCATTTGGTTCTTCTCCTTTCTATCTCTAGTATAGCACCAAAACCCTGACATCTTTTGTCAAGGTTTGTAAAGTTTTTGGATTTTTTCTACTCTAGAAAGTAGTTCCTTCTTCAGATGATTGGGGGCGAGTATTTCCACCCCATCTAGATAAGACAGGAGGTAAGTATACAGATTTTCATGCTCTGGTAGGACTGTCTTGACATAATAACACCCATCTTTCCCCAAGCTAATCTCATCTTCTGAAAAATCTTCATAAACCCGGAAAGCAAGCTTGGGACTAAACTTCAAGGAAACTTTGATTTGATGTGCCACTTGAACTGAACCATCAACCCAATCCTCCACATTTTTCTGCTTCACATTTTCAGTTGTTAGGTGATAGTTCCTAATTCTGGATAATTTGAAAAAACGCCACTCTTCCTTCAAACAACAGTAGGCATGAAGGTACCAATCTCTCTTTTTAAATACGAGTCTAAAGGGCTCAACTGTACGAATCGTTTTCTGACCACACCCACCTAGATAAGTAATCACCAGTTGCCTTTTCTCTAGAATAGCATGTTTGATGTTATCAAATAATTCTTTTTGACCTTCTCGCTTTCTCCAGTCAGTCAAGTCTACTTCTATCCAAGGGCTGGTAGAAACTTGAAAAATAGATTCCAACTTTTCAAGTAACAGATCTTGCCTGTCATTTGTCAGGGCTTGAATTCCTTGCAAAGCTGATAGAAGTTCTAATTTTTCATCCTCCGATACGAGAGTACGATCCAGAACAAAGTCCTTCATTAAAAAGATTCCGCCCGCCTTTCCAGGTACTGAATATAGAGGGATTCCCGCCATACTCAACCGCTCAATATCGCGATAAATCGTTCGTACAGATACTTCAAATAATCGGGCTAATTCAGGAGCCGTTATGCTACCTTTTTCTAAAAGTAGATATAGGATACGAAATAGTCTTGATTCTGCCATAAAATCACCTCTCTTTTATTATACCAGTTATAGTGCTAGGTTTGGAAAGTTTAACGAGACAAGTATTGACCAAGACAAAGTAGCTTTTTCTGCACAAGTTCGTTGGTTTATTCTTGACAGCTTGCCCCTCGTCCATTATGATAATAATAAAGACACTAGAGAATGAGGAAAAAGCAATGGCAAACCCAACTTATGGTGATAAAAAAGAGAATGTGACCTACCAGTCCCGCTATGGTGTGTACGCAGTTATTCCAGATGCGGAGAAAAAACAAATTGTCCTAGTTCAAGCTCCCAATGGGGCTTGGTTCTTGCCAGGCGGAGAGATTGAAGCAGGCGAAGATCATCAAGAAGCACTGAAGAGAGAACTAATCGAAGAACTTGGCTTTACAGCTGAGATTGGAATCTATTATGGGCAAGCTGATGAGTATTTCTACTCTCGCCACCGTGATACCTACTACTACAATCCAGCGTATCTCTATGAAGCTATTTCTTTCAAAGAAGCACAAAAACCATTGGAAGATTTTAATCATATTGCTTGGTTCCCTATTGACGAGGCTATTGAAAAGCTCAAACGTGGTAGCCATAAATGGGGAATAGAAGCTTGGAAAATCCAGCATGGAATTGGCTAAAATACACGATTTTATCCAAAAAGTGCTATAATAGAGTTAGAAAATCGGAGGAACTGTTATGAAGCTTATCAACACGACTAATTCACACTCGCAACTTGTTAAAAACCAATTAGAAAGTACTGACGCAACTCTTGTCGAGGTCTATTCGGCTGGGAATACAGATGTGGTTTTCACACAAGCCCCGCTTCACTATGAAATCCTCATTTCCAACAAACACCGTGCTATTCGTGAACCCGAAATTGAAACCATCCAAGACTTCTTCTTGAAACGTAAAATCGACAAGGGAAGCATCGATGAAGCCAATATCAAAACCCTCTATTCGGATAAATTGATTGAGATTTCAATCCCTATAAAATAAGAAGACCAACTTAAAAGCTGGTCTTCACTTACAAAAAAGATTGGTAGTTGTGTACTACCAATCTTTTTTATTTTATTTCACCGCTTCTTTCACAGCCTCTACCTTGTCTAAACGTTCCCATGGAAGGTCAATATCTGTACGTCCCATGTGACCATATGCAGCTGTTTGACGGTAAATTGGACGTTTAAGATCCAGCATTTGGATAATTCCTGCAGGGCGAAGATCAAAGATTTGACGCGCTGCTTTTTCAAGTTTGCTTTCAGCTACTGTTCCTGTACCAAAAGTATCGATACGAACAGAAACAGGCTGTGCCACACCGATGGCATAGGCCAATTGCACTTCTACTTTCTTAGCAAGACCTGCTGCCACGATATTCTTGGCAATGTAGCGAGCCGCATAAGAGGCTGAACGGTCCACCTTCGTCGCATCCTTACCAGAGAAGGCACCGCCACCATGACGAGAATAGCCACCATAGGTATCCACGATGATCTTACGACCAGTCAAACCTGAGTCTCCTTGAGGTCCACCGATTACAAAGCGGCCAGTCGGATTGATGAAGAATTTTGTTTGCTCATCCAAGTAAGAAGCTGGAATAACTTCTTTGATAACCTTCTCAATCACATCTTGATGGATTTGTTCATTGCTAACTTCTGGATCGTGCTGAGTTGAAATAACGACTGTGTCCACACGTACCGGACGATCATTTTCATCATACTCAACTGTAACTTGTGATTTTGCGTCTGGGCGAAGATAGCTGATTTCACCAGACTTACGAAGTTCTGCCAAGCGACGAACCAGTTTGTGGCTGAGTGAAATTGGCAATGGCATGAGTTCTTCTGTCTCATCCACTGCAAATCCAAACATGAGGCCTTGGTCACCAGCACCAATCAAGTCAAGCGGATCTTGATCTGCATTTCCACGGACTTCCAAGGCTTCGTTAACACCTTGGGCGATATCTGGTGACTGCTCAACAAGCGATGGATGAACTCCAACTGTTTCCGCAGAAAAACCATATTCTGCATTCGTATAGCCAATCTCTGCAATGGTATCGCGAACCACACGGTTAATATCCACATAGGCATTTGTAGAAATTTCACCAAAAACATGGACAGAACCCGTGTACACAGCTGTCTCAGCAGCAACGTGCGCTTCTGGATCCTTTGCTAAAATAGCATCCAAAATCGCATCTGAAATTTGGTCTGCAATCTTATCTGGATGCCCCTCAGATACAGATTCAGACGTGAATAATTTACGTTCTGACATAAAAATGTCCCCCCTTAAAAAATATTGTTATAGAGTTACAAAGTACTGATAGGTATTTCTATCGTCTAAGAGTTACGACGCGAAAAAAATAAAAACGATACTTTTTTATTTCTGAAGCTAGTAAGGCGCATAGGGTGACCGCGTTATAGCGGCAACCGTAGAAGGACGAGCGACTTTGGAGCCATCATTCTTTGCGAGTTACAAAGTACTGATAGAAATTTCTACCATCTTATCGGGACTATATAACCTTATCATTGTACCACTTTTTACTCATTTTTGCATTCTTTTCGATAATTTATAAAATGAAGTTACAAAAAGGAGCCATTCAGCTCCAATTTTGTTCTTAAAATGTTTGGCGTTTAGCTTTTCGCTCAGCACGCCCACGTGCGCGATTTTCAGCACGCTTGGTTTTGCGGCGTTTTTCATCCACCGCCCATTTAATCTTCTTCTTGTAGCCTGGTTTGACTTTTTTCTTTTTCTTCTTGACCAAGCCAATCATTTCGATATCAAGCTTATCCTGCTTCTTTTCACGATTGGCACGACGATCACGGTCATAGGTATCTTGAAACTCTCCGTCTTTGACCATCTTAGGAGTAAACTTGATCCCTAATTTCTCCAACTCACGGATATCCGAGTCATCACTAGGCTGGTAAAGGGTAATCGCTGTACCAGGCAGTCCGTTGCGCCCAGTTCGTCCAACACGGTGAACAAAGAAGGACAAGTCTTGCGGAATGGCATCATTGATAACATGACTAACACCTTCAATGTCAATCCCACGCGCTGCCAAGTCTGTTGCGACAATGTACTCAAAATCCAGATTTTTCACCTGATTCATGATCCGTTTGCGTTCACGAGGAGCAATATCTCCATGAATCTTAGCTACCTTCAATCCTTGAGCAGTCAAGTAGGCATGTAACTCATCAGCACGCGTTTTTGTGTTAACAAAAATCATTGCCAAATAAGGCTGCATCAACTGAGTCAGCTGGTAAATTTGAGCATTCTTGTCGCGGCCCTTGGTCGAAATCAACCAGTTATCGATCGTATCTGAGATAACTGTTTTTGTCTTGATTTTTTCCATAACAGGATTTGACAAGTATTTTTTCAAGAACGGTTGCAATTTTTGTGGAATAGTTGCTGAAAAGACCATGAATTGCAAGTCTTTTGGAAGGCTTCCTGCAATCTTATCAACGGTTTCCAAGAATCCCATATCCAAGGTCATATCGGCTTCATCAACTACAAATGTCTTAGCCTTGTGAATAGCTAAATCACCAGATTTGACCAAGTCATAGATACGACCTGGCGTTCCGATAACGATATGGGGCTGGTTACTTGCCAATTTATCAATCTGGCGTGCCTTATCCGTACCACCCACATAATTAACCACACGAACTTCGACATCTGAGTGAGCTGCAATCTGACGAGCTGCTTGGTAGATTTGAGTGGCCAACTCACGACTTGGTGCAGTAATGACTGCTTGCACACTATCGCTAGTTTCATCTAATTGCTGGAAAATTGGTAATAAGAAAGTATGAGTCTTTCCTGAACCTGTTTTTGATTCACCGACCAAATCTCGACCTGCCAAGACAATAGGAATTAACTTATCCTGTACCTCTGTCGGAGTCGTAAACTTCAACTCCTCCAATGCCTTTTCTATATAGTTTTTAAACTGAAATTTCGTAAATGACATATTATCCTCGATTCTATTCATCTAACCATTATACCATATTTTAAACATTTTCAGTAGTCCAGTTCGAGAATCAAAAAATGAAAGGAAGTAATTCCTTTCATTTTTATTTCCAGTTTAAAATAGCATTCAAACCATAGTGGTCACTGACTTGTGGACCATTTTGACCATCAAAAACTACATGCAAACTTTCTACTTCTAAGTCTTTTGTCGTAAAGACATAGTCGATTCGTAGCGGCTCGGTATTGCCTTTCCAGCCATCAATTTCTGGTGGAACGGTATAGCTACCACTTCTTTCTTTCGCAACTTCAAATGCGTCTTGTAATCCTAATGGACTAGCTAAAATCGCTTGATAGCCTTCCTGACCAGCTGGATTATTAAAATCACCTGCTAAAATCAGAGGTTTGTTCAACTCTTTTAATACAGCCTCAAATCGTGCCCATTCTTCTTGGAAACCTTTATCCCACCAAGAGAGATGGACACTTGCAAGAGCAAGCTCCTTACCTTCAACTTCTGTCTCCGCCAAGGCAACACGGCGAGTATGGTAGTCCGTTGGATCATCTACATCTGACACTAAAATTTCACGCGCCTTAATCGGTGTTTTGGATAAGATGGCCACACCTTCATGGTAGCGGTCATAACCGATATGGTTATAGGCCCAGGTCCAATAGTAGTTTTTCCCTTTCTCAGCCAATTTTTCGACTAGGAGTCGGACATAGTGATCCTGATGAATGGGTTCTGCTGATGGCAAAGCTTGATAGTGATTGTTAACCTCTACCTCCGGCGAAATCATTTCTTGATTGATTTCTTGAAAACAAATCAAATCATAATCTTTGTCAAGAATATCTTGGAGCAAGAGCTGGAATTTTTCCTCTGCTTCTTTTTCCATCCAACTATGAGTATTGAGTGTTAAAAATTTCATGCTTTTCTCCTAAAACAAGAGGTTGGAAAACAGCTTCCAACCTCGAGTATATTACAATTCTACTTTAGCAACTGCTGTTTTAGCTGCAAGAGAACCTGTTTGTTCTAATTTAACTGATTTGATAGCATCACCATTTGTAAAGACAACCACTGTTGATGTTTCACGACCTGCTGCACGGATAGCATCCAAGTCAGCTGTCACAAGAAGGTCACCAGCAGCCACTTTTTGTCCTTCAGAAACGTGAACAGTAAATGGTTTTCCTTCAAGACTTACAGTATCCAAACCAATATGAACAAGTACTTCAAGACCTGATTCAGTAACAAGCCCAAGTGCATGTTTTGTTGGGAAGATACTTGATACAGTACCTGTAACTGGAGATACAATGTTTCCATTTGCTGGTTCTACTGCAAAACCATCACCCATCATTTTTTGAGCAAAGACTGGATCTTTCACTTGTTCCAAGGCAATAACTTGACCGTCAGCTACTGAGTAAACTTCCTCAGTTACACCTTTAAAATGTACAGTATTTTTTTGAGCTTCTGTCATTTGGCTTGGAAGAGTTTCAGGAATTACTTCACCTGAGTCAAGGATATCTTGGATATCAGATTTCAATACGTCGGCTTTTGGTCCATAGATAGCTTGGACACCTTGTCCTTTCATGACAAGACCCATAGCGCCTTCTGCTTTCCATTGTTCCTCAGTACCAACACGATCTGCATCCTTAACAGTTACACGAAGACGAGTCATACATGCATCTACATCTACGATGTTTGCACGACCACCAAGAAGGTTAATGATATTTACAGCTTGAGAAGCTGCTGCAACTTTTGTTTCTCCTGGAGCTGCATCTTCTGATGCTCCTTCAGCAGTTTCATAGTTTCCGTTACGTCCTGGAGTTGCATAGTTGAATTTCTTAATCATGAAGTTGGCAATGAAGTACATGATGACTGCAAAGAGGACAGTTACCCAGATAAAGTTAATGATATCCATACCAAGACCAGCGTTGATAGCTAGCGGAGTACGAGTCAAGAATTCAATTGAACCGAATGAGTGCATACGAAGGTGAACAATATCCGCCATAGCAAAGGCAGCACCTTGAACAAGAGCATACACTAGGTAAAGAGGTGTTGCGATAAACATAAACATATACTCGATAGGTTCAGTAACCCCTGTCAAGAATGTTGCAAGGGCTGTCGCAATCATCATACCCTTGTATTGGTGTTTCTTGTCAGCATCAACATTGCGGTAGATAGCAACGATGACACCCATCAAGATACCGAATGAACCGATCATTTGACCAACTTTGAAACGAGCTGGGTGAACAGTATCTAACAAGTGTTGGTATTGACTAGCATCAGTACCTTTAAGGTTTACAAGGTCTGTTACCCATGCAAGCCATAGTGGGTCTTGACCGAATACTTGAGTACCTTTAGCTGCACCAGTTAAAATGTCATAAGTACCACCAAGAGCTGTATAGTTCATTGGGATAGTCAACATGTGGTGAAGACCAAATGGCAAGAGCAAACGTTCCAAAGTACCATACAAGAATGGTGCAAGAACAGGTGCTGTTTCTTGTGAATTGGCAATCCAGATACCAAAGTTGTTGATACCTGTTTGAACAACTGGCCAGAAAGCTGCAAGTACAATTGCTGCAATAGCTGAACGAAGGATGACAACGAATGGTACGAAGCGTTTCCCATTGAAGAATGAAAGCGCATCAGGAAGTTTACGGTAGTTGTAGTATTTGTTAAAGGCAGTTGCCCCTACAAAACCAGAGATAATCCCTACAAAAACACCCATGTTCAATGCTGGTGCTTCAAGAACACTGATGAAGTAATCAGAAACTTTGATTGAGCCTCCAAAGAGGGTAGTGACCATAGCCTCAGGGTTTTTCAGCATATCACTTGTAACTCCAAAGATAGTACCAGTGATACGGTTGATTAAGATAAAGGCAAGTCCTGCTGCAAATGCACCGCCTGCACGTTCTTTAGCCCAGCTACCACCGATAGCAAGAGCAAACAAAATATGAAGGTTACCGATAACTCCCCAACCGATTTGCTCAAGAATTCCACCTGTAATAACAAGTGGGGCAAGATTTGGGTCAATCAATGCAAGCGACTTACCGATTGAAATCATCAATCCAGCCGCTGGCATAACAGCGATAACCACCATCAATGCCTTACCGAATTTTTGCCAAAATTCGAAAGACAAGACATTTTTGAATGTATCTTTCATCATTCAAATCTCCTTTATTTTATTTAGGCAAACGTTTTACGAAAACGTTTGCATTTGGTTATGTATTAATTATACCACTTTTATTTTTTTTGTAAAGGCTTTTATATCTACTTTTTTTAATTTTTAAAAGGAAAAAGAGAAGTTTACGAAAACTTCTCTTTAAAAATGTTTTGTTTTTCTGTTTTTATCTCAATTTGCATTTATATCCAATTAGATTTTCAAGAATCGACGCATCGAAATCCCTGAACCAATTGAACCAATGAAAATTCCGATTACAAATAGTAGAACTGTCATCAAAGGGACAAACACATCTGGTGTAATCATCGATAAGTTTTGACCTACCAAGGATTTATTGACCGATTGATAAACGATATTATAAACAAAGAATACAAGAACTGAAGGAATCGCTGCACCAAGCAAGCCAATAAAAGCACCTTCTAGCAAGAATGGGCCACGGATATAACCATTTCTCGCTCCAACAAGACGCATGATCTGAATCTCACGACTACGTGAAATAATGGTAATACGGATGGTATTGGAAATGAGGAAGACTGCAATAAAAATCAAGAGACCTGCAATAACCAATCCCCAAACACGGATAAAGGAAGCTAGTTCAAAAAGTCGTTGAGTGTTGGCTCCACCATCTTGAACATCTGATACTCCCTCAATTTTCTTCGCTTCTTCAGCTACCGTTTTAACATCACTTGGAGTATTCGTATCGACGATATAGGCATCATAGAGAGGATTTGCATCGCCTTCAAAGACCTTCCAATCGTCACCCATTGTTTCCGTTAGTTTTTCGTACTGTTCTTCTTTACTTGAAAAGGTAACACTCTTAACAGCCGGCATCGCCTTCAGAGCATCATAGACCTTATGGTAGTCATTATTGGTAACTGTCTGACCTTCTTTTTCAATCGTTTCACTGTTATCCGCTACATCCTTACGAATGTAGACCATAACACGAACGTTGTTTTCAATATCGGTAGCCAGCTTTGCTGTATTAAAAATTACGGATGCAAATAAGGCAACGAGCGTCAAGGTAATCATAACCGAACTTACTGCTGCTACTGTCATCCAGCCATTTCGTTTTAAACTCTTTAATGATTCAAATAAATGGCGAAAAAATCTACTAATCATCGTATCCATATTCTCCTTTAGCTTCGTCACGAACGACACGGCCATTTTCAATGGCAATGACACGGTGGCGCAAGGTATTTACGATTTGGCTGTTGTGGGTCGCCATCAAAACAGTTGTACCTTGAAGATTGATGCGTTCCAACAGATTCATAATTTCCCACGAATTATCTGGGTCCAAGTTTCCTGTTGGTTCATCAGCAATCAATACTTTAGGATTGTTGACAATCGCACGGGCAATCGCAATCCGTTGCTGTTCTCCACCTGAGAGTTCATTCGGGAAAGAACGAACCTTATGTTTCAAACCAACCAGGTCCAATACTTCCATAACACGTTTTTTGATGTTACGGCGATTCTCTCCGATAACTTCCATTGCGTAGGCAATATTCTCATAAACCGTCTTCTTAGGCAAGAGTTTGTAATCTTGAAAGACAACCCCGACACTACGACGTAGAAGCGGGATATCTCTCTTCTTAATTTTAACTAGATTAAAGCCTGCAACTGATAGGCTTCCTTTTTCGATCTTTACTTCTCGGTATAAAGCTCGAATAAAGGTTGACTTACCTGCCCCAGAAGGTCCTACGATATAGGCAAACTCTCCTGGTTCAATGGTAACAGAGACACCACGCAGGGCAGTCGTTCCATTGTCATATTTTTTGACAACATCTCTCATTTCAATGATTGACATATGAGTTCCTTTCTTTCTTAGCTAATTCGCCACTTGAGGTAGGCATCGATGAAACCATCAAGGTCTCCATCCATGACCTTATCTACTTGGGAAACTTCAAAGCTTGTACGGTGATCTTTTACCATAGTATAAGGTGTGAAGACATAAGAGCGAATCTGACTTCCCCATGTAATTTCTTTTTTCTCACCTTTGAGGGAATCAACTTCCGCAGCTTTCTTTTCTTGCTCCATTTGATAGAGCTTAGCCTGCAACATCTTCATGGCACGATCTCTATTTCCATACTGGGTACGATCGACCGTTGATTGGACGACAGTTCCTGTAGGAATGTGTGTCAAACGCACACCTGTTGAAACTTTATTGACGTTTTGTCCACCAGCACCACCTGAACGGAAGGTATCCATTTTGATATCATCTTCACGAATCTCCACTTCGATAGTATCATCCAGTTCAGGCATAACCTCTACGGATGTAAATGAAGTATGGCGACGTTTGGCAGAGTCAAATGGTGAAATACGGACCAAACGGTGAACACCCATTTCTGATTTAAGTAGGCCGTATGCATTGGGTCCTTCAAAAGACAAGGTCACAGACTTGATACCTGCTTCATCACCAGCCTGGTAATCCAAGACTTCTACTTTAAAGCCTTTTGCATTTCCATAACGAGTGTACATCCGGAGCAACATATCGCCCCAGTCCTGAGCCTCAGTACCACCAGATCCTGGATGAATTTCCAAGATGGCATTATTATGGTCATAAGGTTCTGACAAGAGAAGGGTCATCTCGTAGTTGGTCATCATCTTATCCAACTCGGTTAGCTGCTCGACCAGTTCATCATGGACTGACTCGTCTTCTGCTAAAAAGTCCAATAAAATCTCAACTTCATCCTGCAACTCTTCCATTTTACGGAAGGTGTTGTAGGTGTTTTTTAATTCATTTAATTCTTGCGACGTTTTTTGGGCCGCTATATTATCGTTCCAAAAATCAGGTTCTGTCATCTTGTTTTCCAAGATGGCAATCTCTTCCTCTAAGCCTTCGAGGTCAAAGAGACCCCCTGAAAGAAGCTAATTTTTCACGATTTGCGTCAATTTTTTGACGAATTTCTGAAATGTCCATAGATACTCCTTTTCATATCGTTTTATTATACCATAATCTCTTATTTCTTTCCATATTTTGCTTTTCATCGCTTTTTGTGGTAGAAGAAAAGAGGCCCGAAAGCCTCTGGTTTAAAGGACTTTGGCAGAGGTCTGAGTGATTTCCTCCACTTGAATTCCTTCTTTTTCAAACTTATCCTTTAATGAAGTCAAATCGATTTTTCCATCAATTTGAACTTCGATGACGACCTTCCCATCCTTACGTGGAATGTTAACTGTGTGCGAGATATTTAGATTTTCTTCTACGATTAGAGCTACAATTTTCCCCAGTACACCGACTTCATTTTCTGTGATAAAACGAACACGAATCCCCTCTTCTCCGTATCCGGCAATTTCCAAGAATGCCCTAAAGACATCGCGATCTGTAATTACCCCATAAACTTGATGGTTGTCTACGACTGGTAATATTCCAATTTTATTTTTCAGCATCAGATAGGTCGCATCTTCTAGACTAGCATAGCCAGAAACCGTCACGACATCTCGAATCATTACATCTTTTACTTTGGTTTTATTCAAAAGATAATTCATCTCGTAGATAGATAGACTGGTTGCTTTAGATGGGCTGGCTTCCGCAATGGTTCCTTCTGTTACCAATCCGACTAATTGATCGTTTTCGATAACAGGTAAACGGTGCAAACCTTGCTCGCGCATCAAATCTGCTGCGTGTGCTACAGTCGTATCTGGACTGATATAAACTACCTTACGGGTCATGAAATCTTTAACTGCCATGAGACTTCTCCTTCTATATTACTACTTTTATTATACACTTTCTTAGAAAATCTATCAAACGCTTTCATCTCTTTTTCAAGATTTTGAATAACCTGAGAAGTTTGCATAAAATGTCAGTGTAAGTTAAAAGGGAACCGTAGTCCCCTCTCTTCTTAAATCGTAACAGTGTCTCGATCTTTTATCATATAACGTTTCAGTGGGCTAAGACTGGCTAGCCAATATAGTAGACCGCCAAATAGCGCAGTAAATCCGCTACCCGTTGTGATTAAAAAGATTGGACTTTGAATTTGTGCAGTTACAGGGTTGTAGACAAAAAGTACCGCTACCAATAAGGAGATAAATACGCAAGACAAGCCAACTAAGTTAAATCCTTTAGTAAATTCGTAGGCGTCATGCCCTTCAAGGAAATAGGCTGAACGCAAGTCGAGTTTTCGTTTTCTTAAGATAAAATAGTCGACAACAATCATACCAATAATTGGCCCCTGAATATAGGCGGCTAGGGAGATGAAGGATCCGAAATACTCTTCTACTCCTCCCCAGATAGTGAGTAGACTCACGTAAACCATGGCAATCCAAACCATTAGTTTATAGCTTACTTTTGGCATCCCGCTTTTGACAATCATACAGTTCACGTATGATCCTGTCCCCTGGGTTCCAATATTGGCAAAGGCTACTAGTAGTAGACTTAAGAGGGCAAAGGCTGGGGTGCTTAAAGTTGATAGCATGGTTGTTGGATCACTTTCATACACACCTGTTTTGACAAACATGGCTAGAGCCATGACTCCACCTGTAGCAACGAAGAATGGAGCCACAACTCCGTATGATAAAGCTGTAGCCCAATAACCACTGCGTTCTGATTTTGCTAAACGCGGTAACACCAATGCCTGTGTAGACCAAGAGAAAGCAAAGGCAACATTTCCTTCTCCAGAGAGCATGAAGCGTTCTAATGGCGTTAAATCACCTTGAGTGGCAGGTTGGATATTCATAATATCCGTTATAGGAACGGCGACAAAGCAGATTCCAACGATAATCAGACCGACAATCAATAAGGCGATAACCAAAAAGCGATTGGTCCACTTAATCACTTCTGGACCTCCAAGAGCAATGAGAGTTCCAAGCAGAACACAGAGGGTACCAAGAATAGGCGCCCATACTCCCTTGTCCAAACCAAGACCAAAATTATTTGCCAAATGAATCATGGAACTGGCAAAAAGATTGGCCGCAACAGCATACCATCCAAAGTTAGCCAAGCTAATAATGGTTGATAACAGGGCTACACCTCTTTTTCCTAGAACAGCTCTCAACCAAATCCACAAATCAATTCCATACTTCACCGCAAATAAAATAGGAAGACATTCAATAAAGACCCAGATAATGTTAAAGCTAAAAATATTTATCAACATTTGATTAAAGGTCAAATATTGAGCTACATAGGCTCCTTGGGTATAACACCAAGTAGCAATGGCAAAACCACTTGTTGATAGAAAGAGATCCCAGAAAGAATACTGACGATCCTTATTGGTCATGGGAACAATTCCGGTTATGGTTTCTTGTTGGATATAGTCATTCATTTTAGACATGTTATTGAATTCCTCCCGTCATTGCTAAGATAATCAAAACAAGGTTGATTAGGACTATGGAGATGATTAAAATAAAATCACTTTTTAGGAAGGGTTGAACAAACTCGTAGTTTGGCGACTCCATTTCTTCCAATCTTCTCTTTGTTTCAGTTGCTACTAAATCTTCAATTTCAGATGTCGTTTTCATCTTAGTTTTCCTCCAAATATAAGTCAAGGGCCAGTTGTCCATATTGTTTGGTATAGCGATACCAGATGTAGAGAAATTCACCAACTGGTTTTCCGACACTCTCCTGGAACAAAGCCCACAAGAACCAATAATATGAGGTCACTGCTACATAAGCCAAGTAGTGACGTTTGGTTTTCTTATCTGGTACTTCTTGTAGATACAATTCCAGTACTTTTTCAGCATCCTCTACGGTATAATTGGAACACGCGATGAAGGTCCCCAAATCTCCTGCTGGCTCTCCCATTCCAGAATATTCCCAATCAATCAAGCTCATTTCGCCTGCTTCATTCAACAAGAAATTAGGACTATAGGAATCTCCATGACAAAGGAAAACCTGTTTCGGATCATTCTGTAAATAGTTTTTGAGAAGTGAGACGGTTTTATCCAGTTCCTCGAGGCCATCAAACTCGAATCGATTTCTAGCCTTCAATTTTTCTCTAAAATCAATAATTCCCTCAAATTGGTCAAAGGAATGTTCCGTTTTTTCTCCAGATTGGTGTAACCGTCTCAGGAGGTCCATTGCTTGTGCCACATCATCCCAATTATCATAATCCAGTTGCTTAGCATTGGGAATAAATTCTGAAATTTTCCAACCCTCATCCTTGTTCATAGCTACGAAGGTACGGTCAATCTTTAATTTTGCAGCAATTTCCATAGAAGCTGCTTCACTAGCTCGGTCGATATAATTTTCCGTTCCCCTGCCCGGATGACGGTAAACATATCTTTTTCCTAGACAGTCAAATGAAAATGATGTGTTGGTTAACCCATCTTTTAGAGGTTTGATATTGACAATATCTGAAGCCACACACTTTAATGTCTTACAGACATTATCAATAATGGCCGAATCTGCATTTACCAAATAACGTTCATCAAATTGACGGAGTTCATCTAGTGAATCAAATTCTTTAACAATATCCGCTGAATAGTGACGAGCTTCTAAAAGGAGTTCCTTGACATGCCGACTATAATAATCCTCCCAAAGCTGTTCCCGATAAGGTTCGTGCTTAAACTCGGTTTCTAAAATTTCCTTAAATTTCTCGCTAAATGCACGGTCAAAATAAACGTGCCCCACCATGGCCCAAGTATTTTCTCCACCAATCTGGATATCAATGATGGTGTGATTCGAATCCTCTATAGCACAATATTCGTCCGTTTGACCTTCTGCATATATCGTCGAGTAGTAACCTCTATAAATATATTGCTCAAAAGGATTTTCCACAAAATAATTATCTGATGAACAAATATAAGTGTTGGAAAGTTGATTTTTAACCAACATAAGAGACGAGCAGTTATTGTATTTGTAGTAATCATTATTCACTACAATTTTTACACCAAACTTCTCTGCAAGATAAAACATTTTTTCTTGTAGGTAGCCTACAAGAACGGTTATATCTTCTATTCCTGCTTCTTGCAGCTGTCTGATTTCCCTCTCTATCAAGCGTTCCCCCTTGACTTGAAGCAATCCTTTAGGAATCTCATAAGACAAAGGAGCAAAACGACTACTCATGCCAGCAGCCATTATAATAGCATTTTCTACTCGATAGGGTTCTAAAACTTTCTGACCTAGTTCAGTTAAGTGAAGCTCCTCATCAACCCACTTCTCTTCTTTCAGTTTTTTCAATAATGTGTTGATTGTTCCTAAAGATAGGTCTAACTCTTCAGCTAACTGTCTCTGAGTAAATGTCTTTTCTTTATGTATCAACATAAAACGCAAAAGTTTAAATTGTTTTTCTGTTAGCATTTCTCAGTCCTCCTGTTCAATTTTTTCTTACTCATATTATAATATGAACAAAAATGACTGTCAATTCAAATAGGAAAAAAAGAAGTAAAAATTAAGCCCTTCTTTCCTCGAAAAACATACAAATAAAAGAGCTCCTTATTCTGGAGCCCTGAAATATTTTTTATTTCTGATAAGTAAAATAAGTAATCGTATTAGGTGTCGCTTGGTTGCAATCCTTATCTGCCGACTAAAAAGGTCCCCCGGACTATAGAAGGATTGCGTGCGCAATCTCCATCCACAACCTAAACTAGTCTACCAGACTATATGAAGATTGCTTATGCAATCCATATCTACCGACTAAAAAGGTCCCCCGGACCTTTTTAGCCACCTAGGTACGCTTTTCTGACTTCATCTGATGCTGCGAGTTCTTTTCCTGTTCCTGATAGGACAATCTTTCCTGTTTCAAGTACATAACCTCGATCAGAGATAGCAAGGGCCTTGTTTGCGTTCTGTTCAATTAGGAGAACCGTTGTTCCTTGCTTCTGAATATCTTGAATGATATCAAAAATTTCTTGGATAAAGATCGGGGCAAGTCCCATTGACGGCTCATCCAAGAGAAGGAGCTTAGGTGTAGACATGAGAGCGCGTCCCATAGCCAGCATCTGCTGTTCACCACCTGAAAGAGTTGCCGCATCTTGGTTTTTACGCTCTTCAAGACGTGGGAAGCGTGAGAAAACTTTTTTCAAGTTAGCTTGATTTTCTTCACGATTTTTCTTTAAAAAGGCTCCCATTTCTAAGTTTTCCATAACAGTCAAACCTGGGAAAACATGGCGTCCCTCAGGAACTTGTGAAAGGCCACCTGCTACAATTTTTTGAGCTGGCAACTTTTGAATTTCTTTTCCTAAAAACTGAATTTTACCAGCACTTGGACGAACCAAACCTGAAAGGGTACGAAGAATGGTTGTTTTACCAGCACCATTGGCACCGATAAGGGAAACAACTTCACCTTCATTAACCTCGAAACTTACATCACGAACTGCTTGGATCATACCGTAATGCACAGAGAGGTTTTCAACTTTTAACATAGACATTAGGCTTCACCTCCTAGATAAGCTTCAATAACGCGTTTGTTGTTCTTGATCTCATCCGGAGTCCCATGAGCAATCAACCGACCATATTCAAGAACATAGATACGCTCAGTGACTTCCATAACCAAATTCATGTCATGTTCGATAAGCATGATGGTAATTTTAAATTCATCTTTGATACGACGGATCAATTCTGTCAATTCAGCTGTTTCTTGTGGATTCATACCAGCTGCAGGTTCGTCCAAAAAGAGGATCTTAGGTTCAGTTGCCAGAGCACGAACGATTTCTAATCGACGTTGTTGACCATAGGCCAGATTCTTGGCAAGAGTATATGCGTCGCCATCCAAATCAAAAATCTTCAGTAAGTCCAAAGCTTTGCTTTTTAATTCTTCCTCGTTCTTATAAAAAGCTGGTAGGCGTAGGAAGCTCGCAAGGACATGTTGTTTATGATGATTGCTAAATGCAATCAAAACATTTTCCAAAACTGTCAAGTCCTTGAACAAACGAATATTTTGGAAAGTACGACTGAGACCAAGTGAGGCAATCTTATAGGGAGTTTTCCCATTTAGGAGATGACCATCTAGTGTCACAGTACCTTCGCTTGGTTCATAAACACCGGTCAAGAGATTGAAAAGGGTTGTTTTACCAGCCCCGTTTGGTCCAATCAGACCAACCAACTCTCCCTCGTTCAATTCAAGAGTGACATCTCCAACAGCTGTTAGACCGCCAAAATGTTTGGTTAACTGTTTAACTTCAAGTAATGCCATTAGTTTTGTCCCTCCTTCTTCGATTTTTTAAAGAAACGTGATAGACTCAATTCCCATGTCCCAAGAAGTCCACCTGGTCTGAAAATCATGACCAATACAAGAGCCAAAGCGTAGATGATCATACGTACGCTTGCTACATCCTGAAGGAGCATATTTAAAATTCCTAAAACAATCGCTGAAACGATGGTACCAGTAATCGATCCAAGTCCACCAAATACAACGATAATCAACACATTGATGGAATTAATAAAGGTGTAATCTTTTGGGACAACAGATCCGATAAAACCAGCCTGAAGTGAACCAGCAATACTTGCTGTAATAGCACCAAAGACAAAAGCGATAATCTTGATCTTTGTAGTGTTTACCCCAACAGACTCTGCAGCAATCTCATCCTCACGAACAGATAGAGTAGAGCGTCCAATTGGACTACGTAAGAAGTTGAGGGTTGCAATAGTTGTGATCACTACAAAAAGATACACCATTTGCCAGTTGGTAAAGTTTGGAATACCCAAGATACCAGCGGCACCGTTGGTCAAACTACCACCATTAATGATAAAGATACGAATGATTTCTGAAACACCTAGTGTCGCAACAGCCAGATAGTCACCCTTCAAACGGAGTGTTGGAATCCCAACGAGCAAAGCGACTGCACCAGAAATCAAGGCGCCCAAGACCATTGCTCCAAAGAAGGCACCATAGGTTGGTGATTTTGAACCAATAATCGCTGCTGCATAAGCCCCAATCGCCATAAAACCCGCATGACCAAGTGAGAATTGTCCTGAAAAACCAACGATTAAGTTCAAACCTACTGCAAGGATGATATTAATTCCAATTTGTTCTAAAATTTGGACATGGAATAGATTGAGAACACCAGCAGAAACCAGTACACTAATCAATCCATAACCCGCTAACAGAAGGAATAACCAGAGAATATTTACTTTCAGATTTGTCTTCATTGTTTACACCTTCTCTTTCACATTCTTACCAAGGATACCTGCAGGTCGAACAATCAGAATCAAAAGCAAGATCCCATATACGATAGCATCACGGAAATCAGACATACCGAAGGCAGTAGCAAATGTTTCCAACAAGCCAATCACAAATCCTCCTAGAGCTGCACCAGGGATAATCCCGATACCACCGAGTACGGCCGCAACGAATGATTTTAGACCTGGAGTCACACCCATCAAAGGTTCAAGAGAGTTATAGTAAAGGGCAATGAGGACACCTGCTGCACCAGCAAGGGCTGAACCTAAAGCAAAGGTAAAGCTGATTGTACGATTTACATTAATTCCCATCAATTGAGCTGCGTCACTATCAACTGATACCGCACGCATGGCTTTCCCCATTTTTGTTTTTTGGACGATCAATTGCAATAAAACCATCAAGAGTACAGAAACTGCTAAAATCATCAATTGAACATTTGTCAAGCTAATTGGTCCCAAGTCAAAGCGAACTGTTTCAATTGCTTGAGGGAAGGCACGAGTATTGGCGCCTACTAGATAAACCATTCCGTATTCCAGTAGGAAAGACACCCCGATGGCAGTAATCAATACAGCAATACGTGTAGAGTGTCGTAAAGGACGGTAGGCAAGAAACTCAATCACAACACCAAGTAGTGCGGTCCCTGCCATTGAAATAATTAAAGCTAAAAAGAAATCCATTTGGAAAGAATTAATCAAAAAGTAACCAATAAAGGCACCCATCATGTAAATATCACCGTGGGCGAAGTTGATGAGTTTGATAATTCCATAAACCATGGTATAACCCAGAGCCAAAAGTGCATAAACACTACCCAGAATTAGACCATTCACAAGTTGTTGGAGCATAGCATTCACTCTTTTCTATCGTTATTTTTTAGAAAATTTCATTATTTTCACAAGTTCATAAACACCGAAACAGGGAGTGAGTCAAAGGCTCATTCCCCATTTTAAGTACTATTCTAATGTTATGGTTTTACAACTTCTGCTTCTTCAACTTTACCATTGTTCATGGTCATCATGTAAGCAGTTTTCACTGTATTGTGGTCAGCATCAAAGCTTGTTTGACCAGTTACACCATCAAAATCTTTGGTTTTAGCAAGGTTGTCCTTGATTTCACCTGAGTTTTTAGCACCTTTTGCAGCATTTGCTACTAGGTAAACTGAGTCATAGGCCAAAGCTGAGAATGTTGAAGGCTCTTCGTTGTATTTAGCACGGTATGCTTCAAGGAAAGCTTTAGCTTTTGCAGAAACATCAACTGTGGTTGAGAATCCTGAGATGAAGTAAATGTTTGATGCTCTTTCAGCAGTTGCTTGTTGAACAAATTCTTCACCGTTAAATCCATCACCACCAATGATTGGCTTATCAATTCCCATACCACGAGCTTGGTTTACAATTTTACCAGCTTCTGTGTAGTAACCTGGAACTACGATAGCGTCAAACTCTTTGTCTTTCATTTTAGTAAGGGCTGCTTGGAAGTCAGTATCACCTGCTACAAACGTTTCATCTGCTACAATCTCACCCTTGTAGGCTTCGCGGAAAGATTTAGCAATACCTTTAGCATAGTCACTAGCGTTGTCAGTATAAAGAACAACCTTCTTAGCATTCAATTTGTTTGTTACATAGTTAGAAATAATCTTCCCTTGGAAGCTATCTTGGAATGTTCCGATAAATAGGTAATCCTGACCTTTAGTCAAACCGTCTTGAGTAGCACTTGGTGAAATCAATGGCACTCCAGCTTTAGTAGCATTAGCTACAGCTGCAGCAGTTGCACCAGATGTCGCAGGTCCTACAATAGCTGCTACTTTTGATTGGGTAACAAGGTTTGTTGTAACAGAAGCTGCTTCGGCAGTTTCAGACTTGTTGTCTTTGTCTACAACTTCGATTTGTTTCCCATCAATTCCACCTGCAGCGTTGATTTCGTCTACAGCAAGTTGGGCACCTTTTTGTTCAGCTGTACCGTAAGCTGCCACAGCACCTGTCTCTTCAAAGTTAAAACCGATTTTAATTGTTTTTTCGTCTACTGGATTTCCAGTTGTGTTTGACGCTCCTGACTTGACCTCTCCACAGGCAGCAAGAAGAGCCACACTAGCAAGAGCCACAAAAGATAGGGCAAATTTTTTCTTCATTTTTAATCTCCTTATAGTTGTTTCAAAAATTGTATGTTAAGAATATACCGAATTATCAGAAAATTGTCAATGTATTTGTTTATTTTTTTAAATGATAACGTTTTCTTCAGTCCGATAGAGATTCCCAACGAAGGGAGTTTCTAGCTCTTGAATATGGCAACGTCTAATTTTCTTGATATATTTTTCCTTACCTAATCTCTCAACTAAGTCATCTAGCTCCTCAGTTGGAACATAGAGCTGCAAGTAACGATGTTTTTTGGAATGGTAACAGATATCACCGTATTCCTGAAGTTTTTTTGCGTCTCGATTATAGTAGAGATAGATGATTAGTCCTGATCGATTTGTTTTTTCAAACATGAGGGATCCTCTTTCTAAGAAATCTTCTCCTATTATATCAAAAAAAGCAAACTCCGTCGAGTTTGCTTTCTAGGTTGCTTAGCTTAAAGAATTATTGGCCATGATTTCATCAATAAAGCCATATTCAAGTGTTTCTTGGGCACTCATCCAGTAATCACGTTCCGCATCTGCATGAATTTGCTCGACTGATTTACCAGAGTTATCTGCAAGGATTTGCTCCAATGTCTTACGAGTTTTAAGCAAGTGCTCTGCAGCGATTGCCATATCGGTTTGTTGGGTACCACCACCTGTACCACCCATTGGTTGGTGAATCATGTACTCTGCATTTGGAAGCATGAAACGTTTGCCTTTGGCGCCACTTGATGCAATAACAGTCCCCATGGATGCAGCCATCCCCATAACGATTGTTTGGACATCTGCCTTGATAAAGTTCATGGTATCAACGATTGCCAAACCAGCTGAAACAGAGCCCCCAGGTGTATTGACATAAAGGTAAATATCTTTTGTGCTGTCTTGAGCATCCAAGAAAAGTAATTGGGCGATAACGGAGTTGGCCATGTTGTCTTCAACTGGACCTGTTAGCATGATGATGCGGTCTTTCAGAAGACGAGAGTAAATATCATAGGAACGTTCTCCACGGCTTGTTTGTTCAATAACTACAGGAATCATTCATTTCTCCTTTTAATGTTGAATTTTCTTAGTCTTACGACTCAATACAGAACTATTATATCTTTTTGGTCAAAAAAGGTCAAATTTTTGCTCTATTCTCTAAACAGAAACAAAAACTCAACCTCCTTTCAAGTTAAAAACGAACTTCTAGTTTCACTATTTACTTTGGGATTTTATTTGGTACCAAACAAGCGGTCTCCAGCATCTCCAAGACCTGGAACGATATAACCGTGTTCATTCAAGCATTCATCCAAGGCTGCTGTAAAGATCTCTACATCTGGGTGTGCTTCTTGAAGAGCTTTCACACCTTCTGGAGCAGATACTAGGCAGACAAACTTGATATTTGAAGCGCCACGTTTTTTAAGGGAGTCAACAGCCAAGATTGCTGAGCCACCTGTTGCCAACATTGGATCAACGACAAAGATTTGACGTTGGTCAATATCCTCTGGCAATTTCACCAAGTATTCAACTGGTTGAAGGGTTTCTTCATCACGGTACATACCGATATGACCAACTTTGGCTGCTGGAACCAAGCTCAAGAGGCCATCTACCATCCCGATACCTGCACGCAAGATTGGGACAATAGCCAATTTTTTCCCAGCCAATTGTTTTTGAACTGTCTTTGTGATAGGTGTTTCGATTTCCACGTCTTCAAGTGGAAGATCACGAAGTACTTCATATCCCATCAACATCGCAATCTCATCTACTAGCTCACGAAAAGCTTTTGTAGAAGTATCTGTACGTCGCAAGATTGACAATTTGTGTTGAATGAGTGGATGATTAATGACTTCAATTTTTCCCATTTTCTGAGTTCCTTCTTTCAATTTATTCTTCTTATTATATCAAAAAACGGTTTAAAAAGCTTTCTAAACCATTTATTTTTATTAATTTTTAAATCAAATCTGCCTCTTGAAGAGCTGTCTGAACAGTCTCTAATGGTAAATGGGTCAACTCGGTGCCTTTTTCTTGATAAAGGTACTGGGCATAGTCATCCATTCGGTACTGGTTGATATAAACCACGCGCTTGCAACCAACTTGAAGCAGTTGTTTGGTGCAGTTCAGACAAGGGAAATGGGTCACATAGGCTGTAAATCCTCTGGGAACCCCTCGCTCAGCCCCTTGGAGAATAGCATTAACCTCGGCGTGAAGGGTTCGAACACAGTGACCTTCAATGACCAGACATTCGTGGTCAATACAGTGCTCCGTTCCTGATACGGAACCATTATAGCCAGTTGAAATGACTTTATTGTCCTTAACGAGGACAGCTCCCACCTTGGCACGTTTGCAGGTCGAACGATTGGCAATCAGTAAAGCCTGGGCTGCAAAGTACTCATCCCAAGCCAGTCTTTTTTCTGTCATAAGTCTTCTCCTTATCCCCTATTTTTTGAAAAATGGCAAGCGTAAATCTGCAATCTTTTCAGCTGGAACCTTCATGCCATCCTTGATCCATTTGAGCAGAACCGATACGATGGCAGAACTCCAAAAGGAATGAAGGTAGCTGCTGACACCTTTTGATTTTCCGTGGTATTTTTCCAAAAATTCCTGCATGGCTTGGACAAAAATCTTTTCCAAATGGTAGTCCAGAGCAAGTTGGATAATCTTGGCTTCTTTCTTGGCTGCGCGGAAAAGGTGTACCCAGACCAGATAAAGGTCTGTTTTGACATCGTAGTGGCTCAACTGTTCCATAATGTTATGGACACTGCGTTTAAAAACACTTTCCAAAATCTCTTCTTTGGAGTCATAGTTACGATAGAAGGCAGCACGAGAGACACCCGCCCGTTTGACCAGCTCCGAAATGCTGATCTTAGCCAAGTCTTTTTTCTCTAGAAGTTGCAAAAGAGCCGTCTCGATTGCTTCTCTGGTTAAAAAATTGGATTCTTGATTTGATTTTCTGAGATTTTCAAGAGATTTTTCAGATATTTTACGTTCAGACATAACAATTTCTTTCTACTTGTGACAACAGAGAGGTGGTACTTTTGTTTCAAGGGCTTTCATGATATAATTGTAAAAAAAGACAGAACCTTTGTCAATGTATAAGTGACAAAGATGGAGAATTTCTATGACTTGGAAGATTGTAGCTGACTCTGGTTGTGATTATCGTCAACTGGCAACTCCTGCTATTGATACGGAATTTGTTAGTGTTCCTTTAACCATTCAAGTAGCTGATCAGGTCTTTATCGATGATGCCAATCTTAACATTGACCACATGATGGAAACAATGTATGCGACTTCTGAGGCTTCAAAATCAGCTTGTCCTAGCCCTGATGATTACTTGCGTGCATTTGAAGGTGCTAAGCATATCTTTGTCGTTACTATCACTGGTACTCTTTCAGGTAGCCATAATAGTGCACAACTCGCTAAGAATATCCACCTTGAAGAACATCCTGACACTCAGATTCATGTGATCGATACATTGTCTGCAGGTGGTGAGGTTGACTTGATTGTCGATAAAATCAATAGCTTGATTGATCAAGGACTTTCTTATGAGGAAATTGTTAATGCTATTACAGCCTACCAAGAAAAAACGAAGTTGCTCTTTGTCCTCGCTAAGGTCGATAACTTGGTAAAAAATGGCCGTTTGAGTAAGCTTATCGGTACAGTTGTTGGCCTTCTCAACATCCGTATGGTTGGGGAAGCAAGTGAAACTGGAACCCTAGAACTACTCCAAAAAGCGCGTGGACCAAAAAAATCCCTTCAAGCAGCCTATGAAGAACTCATCAAGGCTGGCTACGCTGGTGGCCGTATCGTCATGGCTCATCGCAGCAATGATAAATTCTGTCAGCAATTGTCAGACCGCTTGCTGGAAACATTCCCACAAGCTGATATCAAAATTATCCCAACATCTGGTCTCTGCAGTTTCTATGCAGAAGATGGCGGTTTGTTAATGGGATATGAAATTAACTAATATCATGAGCAACAAGAGATGCCAAGTATCTCTTGTTTTTTGTGGTACAATAGAACTATGAAACATTTTGATACTATTGTCATCGGTGGAGGTCCTGCTGGTATGATGGCTACGATTTCCAGTAGCTTTTATGGCCAGAAAACTCTTCTCATCGAAAAAAATCGGAAACTCGGAAAAAAATTAGCTGGTACTGGTGGTGGTCGTTGCAATGTAACTAACAACGGGACTCTAGATGACCTACTAGCTGGTATCCCTGGAAATGGACGCTTTTTATACAGTGTCTTTTCCCAGTTTGATAACCATGATATCATCAACTTTTTCACGGAAAACGGTGTTAAACTCAAGGTCGAAGACCACGGACGCGTCTTTCCTGCTAGTGACAAGTCTCGGACTATTATCGAGGCCTTGGAAAAGAAAATCACTGAGCTCGGTGGTCAAGTTGCTACTCAAACAGAAATTGTTTCGGTTAAAAAGATAGACGACCAGTTTGTCCTTAAGTCCGCAGACCAAAGCTTCACTTGTAATAAACTGATTGTTACAACTGGTGGTAAATCCTATCCTTCTACTGGTTCGACTGGTTTTGGACATGAGATTGCCCGTCATTTTAAGCATACCATTACTGAGCTTGAGGCTGCTGAGAGTCCTTTGTTGACTGATTTCCCACATAAAGCGCTTCAGGGGATTTCACTAGACGATGTGACCTTAAGCTATGGCAAACATGTTATCACTCATGATTTGCTCTTTACCCACTTTGGTTTGTCAGGACCTGCTGCTCTGCGCATGTCTAGTTTTGTCAAGGGTGGAGAAGTTCTTTCACTGGATGTTTTGCCTCAACTTTCTGAGAGCGACTTGGTAGCATTTCTAGAGGAAAATCGGGAAAAATCCTTGAAAAATGCTTTAAGAACCTTATTGCCAGAACGCTTGGCAGAATTTCTTGTACAAGGCTATCCTGAAAAAGTCAAACAACTGACTGAAAAGGAACGCGAACAACTTCTCCAGTCCATCAAGGCTCTCAAAATCCCTGTAACTGGAAAAATGTCTCTTGCCAAGTCCTTTGTCACCAAAGGCGGTATCAGTCTCAAGGAAATCAATCCTAAAACTCTGGAAAGTAAGCTCGTTCCTGGTCTCCACTTTGCTGGCGAGGTACTGGATATCAATGCCCACACGGGTGGCTTTAACATCACTTCTGCCCTCTGCACCGGCTGGGTGGCAGGCTCCAATCCAATAAATACCAAATAAGAAAGGAAGTCCTTTGGAACATATTATTTTACTAAGAGGCGTTACTCCTAATGGAAAAAATGCTATCCCGAAAATGTCTTATTTGGTAGATATTCTGACAGAAGCTGGTTTTCAACACGTTCGAACCTATATTCAAAGTGGGAATATCATTCTTGAAAGTGACTTAGATTTAGAAGAAATACGAGAACGTGTTCATACTCTGATAAAGGAAAAAATTGGGGCCGACTTAAAAATGGTTATCAAGAATAAGAACGATTTTGAAAAGATTGTTCCTGAGAATCCATTTAAAGAAGACTATCTTCATGATCGTGTACATGTGATTCTTTATCAGGGATTTATCCAAAGTCTGCTACTAGAAAAATTGAAAGCTGACTACGGTGAGGAAGAAATTTGTGTAGGCGATCACTGTCTATACCTCTACCTCCCTAGAACTGCAAAACGAAAAAAGCTCAATACCAACTATCTTGAAAAACTTTTTGGCGTGGATTTGACCATGCGAAAGTTAAACGTCGTGGAAAAGTTACTAACAAAATAGGAAAAACAATATGAACAGACGAGAATTAGTCGAATTTGTCAACATGTGCATGATTAAAAACGGAAACAAGGTTCTAGTTCAAGATCGAGTTAATCCCGACTGGCCCGGAATCACTTTTCCTGGTGGTCATGTAGAGCGTGGGGAATCTTTTACCGATGCAGTTATCAGAGAAGTCAAGGAAGAAACTGGACTAACCATATCCAAACCTCAACTTTGTGGTATCAAAGACTGGTACGATGACGAGGATTATCGGTATGTCGTCCTTTTTTACAAGACAGAACACTTTACTGGTGAACTCCAGTCTTCAGACGAAGGGAAAGTCTGGTGGGAGGCTTTTGACAATCTGTCTCATCTAAAACTTGCTACCGATGATATGTCTGATATGCTTCGTGTGTTTCTAGAAGAGGATCTCAGCGAATTCTTTTACTATAAAGACGGCGATGACTGGCTTTATGACTTGAAGTAAAAAATAGGCTAGGAAATTCCTAGCCTATTTATTCTGCATTTGTCTGAACGTAAGCAGCAATGACATCTGATGTGTACTGGGCTGTTCCAGAACCAAATTTGTCAATATTTTCCTTAAACTCTGGGTTGTAGACGTAGCCTTTACCAATATGACCGAATACCTCAATAGAGCAGTCAAATCCATAAGTACGAATAGCTTGCAAGAGTTTAGCTGCTTCTTCTTGGTTTTCGGCTGCTGTTGCAGGCAGACCAGCTTGAAGGTTTTGTGCCAAGGCTTGAAAAACTTGGTTGAAAGTGGCTGTAGCCTCATCTTCTCTACCACTTTGGCGTTCAAGCGCTTGGCCCATGACTTCTTGACCATATTTCTCTACCGCCTCTTGGTGGTATTTTTGATTGTCTTGATAGCTAAATCCAGTGAATTTTTCCTCAATGGTCATTTTTCTTTCTCCTTTTTGTTCTTGAATGGTTTTTTGTAAGGTTGAAATCAAGGTATCCAGATGTTCCCTTTCTCGAATCAAATAGTCCAACTGCCTGGTCAAATGAGGCAATAAATCTGTCCTTTCTTCCTTTAATAGCTCCGCTATTTTCTCTAAAGAAAAGCCTAGATATTTGTAGTAAAGAATGACCTGAAGGCGTTCCAAATCCTCTTGACTATAGGTTCGATAGCCGTTTTCCGACTTTAAGGGGACCAGAAGTCCTATCTTATCATAGTGGTACAGGGTCTTGACAGAGACACCTGAAAGCTGCGCAGCTTCTTTTATATGGTACATGATTTCCTCCTTACAAGGATAGTATAACCCCTCCCTTTAGGTCAGAGTCAAGCGTTTTTGAGAAAATTTTTTAACTTTTTTGAGAAAGGTGTGAAAACTTGAAAATGGTTTTCTTGACAGGCCTTAGAAAACATGATAGGATAGTCAAGTCTATCAATCAAACAGAAGGCTCATAGAGAGCCATTGAGAGAAGGCTATTTGACCACTCAAGTAGCCTTTTCTTATTTAAAAAAGGAGATTGGAGTTTCAACTATGTCAGAAAAATCGCAATGGGGTTCAAAACTAGGCTTTATCCTAGCATCTGCTGGTTCAGCTATCGGACTTGGAGCCGTTTGGAAGTTTCCCTACATGACTGCTGCTAATGGCGGGGGAGGCTTTTTACTGGTCTTTCTCATTTCCACTATTTTAATCGGTTTCCCGCTCCTGCTGGCTGAGTTTGCCCTTGGCCGTAGTGCTGGCGTTTCCGCTATTAAAACCTTTGGAAAACTTGGCAAGAATAACAAGTACAACTTTATCGGTTGGATTGGTGCCTTTGCCCTCTTTATCCTTCTCTCCTTTTACAGTGTTATTGGAGGATGGATTCTAGTCTATCTGGGTATTGAGTTTGGGAAATTGTTCCAACTTGGTGGAACGGGTGATTATGCTCAGTTATTTACTTCAATCATTTCAAATCCAGCCATTGCCCTAGGAGCTCAAGCTGCCTTTATCTTATTGAATATCTTTATTGTATCACGTGGGGTTCAAAAAGGGATCGAAAGAGCTTCGAAAGTCATGATGCCCCTGCTCTTTATCATCTTTGTCGTGATCATCGGGCGCTCTCTCAGCTTGCCAAATGCTATGGAAGGGGTTCTTTACTTCCTCAAACCAGACTTTTCAAAACTGACCAGTGCTGGTCTCCTCTATGCTCTGGGACAATCTTTCTTTGCTCTCTCACTAGGGGTTACAGCCATGCTGACCTATGCTTCTTACTTAGACAAGAAAACCAATCTGGTCCAGTCAGGGATTTCCATCGTAGCCATGAACATCTCGGTATCCATCATGGCAGGTCTAGCCATTTTCCCAGCCATGTCAGCCTTCAATATCCAGTCTGAAGGGGGACCAAGCCTGCTCTTTATCGTCTTGCCTCAACTCTTTGACAAGATGCCCTTTGGAACCATTTTCTACATCCTCTTCCTCTTGCTCTTCCTTTTTGCGACAGTCACTTCATCTGTCGTGATGCTGGAAATCAATGTGGGAAATATCACCAATCAGGACAACAGCAAGCGGACTAAATGGAGTGTCATTTTAGGAATCTTGACCTTCGTCTTTGGCATTCCTTCAGTCCTATCTTACGGAGTTATGGCGGATGTTCACATTTTTGGTAAAACCTTCTTTGACGCCATGGACTTCTTGGTTTCCAATCTCCTCATGCCATTTGGAGCCCTCTGCCTTTCTCTCTTTACAGGCTACATCTTCAAAAAGGCCCTTGCCATGGAGGAACTCCATCTCGATGAAACAGCTTGGAAACAGGGACTTTTCCAAGTCTGGCTCTTCCTTCTTCGTTTTATCATTCCCATCATCATCATCGTGGTTTTTATCGCCCAATTTATGTAATCAAAAAGGACTTGAGTAGTAAACTCAGGCCCTTTCTTTTTATGGATGGCTCACAATCAATTCCAAACCTTGCCCTTCCAGAGTCCAAGATTCAACATCACTTGGTAGGATAAAGTGGCTACCTTTTTGGATTGGATAGTTTTTCCCGTCAACTGTTAGCTGACCTTCCCCATCCAATATACTCAATAAGCTGTAGTCAGCTGTCTTTTCAAAATCAACTTTTCCAGTGATTTCCCACTTGTAAACTGCGAAGAAATCATTGGATACAAGAAGAGTTGAGCGTAAATCATCAGCTTTGACAGTTACAGGTCGGCTATTGGCAGGTTCTCCAATGTTTAAAACATCGATGGATTTTTCAAGGTGAAGTTCACGCAAGTTGCCATTGTCATCCTTACGGTCAAAGTCATAGACACGGTAGGTGGTATCGCTAGACTGCTGGGTTTCAAGAATCAAGATACCTGCGCCGATAGCGTGCATGGTGCCACTTGGTACATAGAAGAAATCTCCAGCCTTCACTGGTACTTTTGTCAGCAAAGCATCCCAGTTCTTGTCTTCGATTTGCTGGCGGAGTTCTTCTTTTGACTTGGCATTGTGACCATAGATAATCTCTGAACCTTCGTCTGCTGCGATGATATACCAGCATTCTGTTTTTCCAAGTTCGCCTTCATGCTCTAGTCCATAGGCATCGTCTGGGTGAACTTGGACGCTGAGCCAGTCATTGGCATCGAGAATCTTGGTCAATAGTGGAAACACAGGTTCTGGACGGTTACCAAACAATTCACGGTGTTCTGCATACAATGTAGCTAGGGCTGTTCCCTCGTAGCGACCATTAGCTACCTTTGAAACACCATTTGGGTGTGCTGAGATAGCCCAGTATTCTCCGATTTTTTCACTTGGAATGTCGTAACCAAACTCATCACGTAGCTTGGTTCCACCCCAGATTTTTTCTTGCATAACTGATTGTAAAAATAATGGTTCTGACATGTCGATCTCCTGTCTGATTTTTCTCCCCTCATTATAGCAAAAAAAGAGTTCGAATTGAACTCTTTTTCCTATCTTATAAAGTAGGGAGAAGATTTTGTAAAAATAGTAACGATTAACGAGTATATTTCATAGAATCCCACAAAATAGCTCTCAGAAAGCAAGCTGTCAATGGGCTATTCCCCTCAACTCGCCTTAAAATTTTTCACTTAAGACTATATTTCGCTAAAAAAGACTGAAAACCAGTCTTCTTTTTAAATCAAAGCTGTGATAGCCGTTACTAGACCAAAAACGATACCCGGTGCATTGGCAGCTGCAAGTGGAATATCTCTTTCCTTTTTGAAAAGACCGTAGTAAACCCAAAGACTGCAGTTAATGGCTGCGACCAAGGGTTGGATGAAATTTCCTTTTTGACCAGCCAGGTTGTTCATGATTTGTGGGAAGTAAGAGACATACATCATAACGGACATAAAGGTCGCTACCCAACCCAAAATTTTCATTTGTTTTTCAGACATTTTCAAAGCCTCTTTCATTTTTATGAATTATATTTTATAATCTTTTTCCAAAACAATCAAGACTTTGATGCTTTTGTTATGAAGATGTAAACTATCACAATCTTGTGATAAGAAAGAGGAAACAGAAAAAGACCGGATTGCTCCGATCTTTTTAAGTTCCGCTCTAAGAATGTTTAAATTTTTAGATAAAAAATTTGATAATAGAATTATCTACTTCATACGATAAAAATCAATCACTAGACCAGCAGGGCCTTTAACTAGTAGCGATTCCGTTCCCCAATCAGTTACAGCAGGACCGTGTAAAATCTCAGTACCAATTTCTTTCAATCGTTGGTAGTTCTGGTCTACATCCTCAACCTCGATGTGAAGAATGATTCCTGACTGAAACTGTTCCAAAGGAACCAAATGACTTTGTGACAACATGAGGCAGTGACTGCCAATCGTGAACTGAGCAAAACTGTCGTCAACATAATCGGCTTTTTTATCCAAAATACGCTCCAAGTCAACACAGACTTGAGGAACATCTGAAACGATAATATCCAATTGATTTAAATTCATTTACTATCCTCCACAAAAAGACCGGATTACTCCGATCTTTTTAAGTTCCACGAAGGAATTATTTAATTGCGCGTGATTGCAATCCTTCTTCTTCCAAGAAGAGGCGGAATGGTACGAGTTCTTCTGCTTCGTATTTTTCCTTGAAGGCTTTGATTGCTTCTTCTGAATGAAGTTTTGGATCGAGTTCAAGTACTTCTACTGGAAGTGGACGGTGTTGCGTGATGCGGGCATCGATGACAACAGTTTTACCTTCTTTGTTCAATTTAACAGCTTCTGCAACAACTGCATCGATATCTTCGATACGGTCAACTGTAAATCCAACAGCTCCTTGAGCTTCAGCGATTTTAGCGTAGTCAGCGTTTGTGAAGTCACAACCAAACAAGTGTTTGTTTGTGTCTTCGTATTTGTCCTTGATGAAGGCATATTTACCATTTGAGAAGACAACGTTGATAACTGGAAGGTCGTATTGAACGTTTGTGATAACGTCTGGGTAGCACATGTTGAATGCACCGTCACCCATGATGTTCCATACTTGGCGATCTGGATTGTCTTTCTTAGCAGCGATACCACCAGGAAGGGCAATACCCATTGTCGCAAAGAGTGGAGATGTACGCCACATATTCTTAGGTGTCATGTGAAGGTGACGAGTAGATGTTTGAGTAGTGTCACCTACGTCGATTGAGTAGATAGCATCTTGATCAGCATGTTTGTTGATTGCATTATAAACTTGATACAATTGCAATTCACCCTCAGTTTTACCTTCGAGTTTGTTCATGTAATCACGCCAGTTTTGGTTGTTCTTGACGTTTGCACGCCACCATGGAGTAGACTCAACTGGGTTTACTTTATCAAGGATCGCTTGTGCTGCTTGACCTGCATCACCAAGGATAGAAGCGTCAAGGGCATGGCGTTTACCGAGTTTGTAAGGGTCGATATCCACTTGGATGAATTTTTCAGTATTCTTGAAGGCTTCGTAAACTTCAGCAAATGGGAAGTTTGAACCAAGGAAAAGAACTGTGTCTGCTTCAAAGACCACTTCGTTGGCTGGTTTCCAACCAACACGGTAAGCAGAACCTGTCAAACCTTCATAGTTCCATTCAAAGGCTTCAAAGTTTTTACCAGTTGTGATGATTGGTGCTTTGATTTTACGTGACAATTCAGTAATCACTTCACCAGCTTTGACACCACCGTAACCAGCGTAGATAACTGGGCGTTCAGCATTGTTCAAGATTTCAACAGCTTTGTCGATTTCAACTTCGTTCAAAGCAGGAGCGATGAATGAACGCTCGTATGAACCTGAACCGTAGTATGAGTTTTCGTCGATTTCTTGGAAACCGAAGTTTACTGGGATTTCAACAACAGCTGGACCCTTTTTAGAAACTGCAGCACGGCAAGCTTCATCGATTACTTTTGGCAATTGCTCAGCGTAAGCGACACGTTTGTTGTAGACAGCGATACCGTTGTACATTGGGTTTTGGTTCAATTCTTGGAAAGCATCCATGTTGAGTTCGTTAACAGGACGTGATCCAAGGATAGCAAGGAATGGAGTGTTATCCATAGCTGCATCGTAAACACCGTTAATCAAGTGAGTCGCACCAGGTCCACCTGAACCAACTGCAACCCCGATAGAGCCACCAAATTTCGCTTGCATAACCGCTGCAAGAGCACCAGTTTCTTCGTGACGAACTTGCAAGAAACGGATATCTTTGTCTTCAGCCAAAGCATCCATGAGGGAGCTAAGTGTTCCTGATGGGATACCGTAGATTGTATCTACGCCCCAGGTTTTCAATACATTAAGCATCGCTGCAGATGCAGTAATTTTTCCTTGAGTCATAAGTATAACTCTCCTTAAATTAATATTGTCATTTACAAAAAGCGCTTTTATATGTTATTTGAAAACGATTCAGTAAATTTACAATCCTAATTTATCACATTTGTTTTCAGATTCATAAGAATGTGCTCAAAATTCGTCATTCTCTATTACAGTACAGATAAATTTTATACAAAAGAATCTGTTTTATAACAATAAAAAGGCGATAAGACCGCCTTTTTAATCAACTTTTGAAATATTTAGTAAGAGCGAGCTACATAAAACTGATACAGAACTCAAGGCCATGGCAAGACCTGCTAGTTCTGGATTGAGGGTCAATCCCAGTCCTACAAAGACTCCAGCAGCAATTGGAAGCCCAAGGATATTGTAGATAGAGGCCCAGAAGAGATTGAGTAAGATCCTGCGGAAGGTCTTTTGACTCATGTCAAAGGCGCGCACAACGCCAAGCAAATCATTTTGCGTGAGCACGACGCCACCGGACTCGATCGCAATATCCGTTCCAGATCCCATAGCGATCCCCACATCTGCGATCGAAAGTGCTGGAGCATCATTGATCCCATCTCCAACAAAGGCGACCTTGCTAGCTTCTTGCAGTTTTTGGATGGCGCTAGCTTTTTCTTGAGGAAGGACATCAGCAATGACGGTGTCAATTCCCACTTGCTTAGCAATAGCTTGGGCTACCCGTTCATTATCCCCCGTTAACATGACCGTTTTCAAGCCACGTTCTTTAAGCTTTCTGATTGCTTCTTTTGAGCTAGCCTTCGGAGCATCTTGAATGGCAATCAAGCCAATCACTTGCCCATCCACAGACAAACTGATCACTGTTTTGGCCTGCTCTTGCAAGTCTACCATCCGTTTTTCAAGCTCCGGATCCATCGCTGTCCCGTCATGAAGTTTGCCATTTCCCAAGGTCACCAACTGCTGGTCAATCTGACCTTGGACCCCTTTTCCTTCAATCGCTTGGAAGTTTTCCACAGGGGATAACACCAAACCTTTTTCTTCTGCTTGGTATAACACCGCTTGGGCTAGTGGATGTTCTGAAAAAGTTTCAAGACTAGCAGCCAGTGTCAAGACACGAGCTTCATCTCCTACAACATCGGTTACAAGTGGTTGGCCAATGGTAATAGTCCCTGTCTTATCAAACACAACGGTTTGAATCTTTTGCACTTCTTGAAGAACTGTTCCATTTTTAATCAGAACCCCCATCTTGGCACTACGGCCGGTTCCGACCATCAGGGCTGTTGGGGTTGCTAAACCAAGGGCACAAGGACAGGCAATAATGAGGACAGAGACTGCATAGAGCATGGCCTCTTGAAGCGACGCGCCCAAAAGCACGGACCAAACCCAGAAAGTCGCAATGGCCAAAATCGTCACCACTGGAACAAAGATACCTGAAATCTTATCCGTCAAATCTTGAATGGGAGCACGACTGGATTGGGCCATTTTGACAAAGTCCACAATTTGAGATAAGAGGGTCTCACTACCGACTTTTTCAGCCTTAAAGAGAATGGTCCCATTGCTGTTGATAGTGGAGCCGATAACTGCATCACCAACTGATTTTTCCACAGGCAAGCTTTCACCTGTCACCATCGACTCATCAATAGTCGTGCTTCCTTCTACAATCGTCCCATCAACCGCAATCTTTTCCCCAGGACGGACCCGAATCAAGTCATCAATTTGGATATCTTCTGCCGCCACTTCGACATAGTTCCCATCACGGAGAACTTGAGCCGTTTTTGCCTGCAAATCCAACAACTTTTCCACAGCCTCGGAGGCATTGTTACGCATCCGTTCTTCAAAGATTTGCCCTAATAGGATAAAGAAGATGATGAAACCCGCAGCCTCAAAGTATACTGGCTGACCAGTAAAAAGTGCAAATACACTATAGACATAGGCTACCAGGGTTCCAAGAGCTACCAAGGTATCCATATTGGAATGGTGCTTCTTAAATGAGGCCCATGCACTCTTGATAAAAGGTACTCCTGCTACCAACATGATCGGCGTTGTCGCTAGAAAGTTTCCCCAGCGATTGACTAGATGGGATACAAGTCCTGCCCACATCCCGATCATCAAGATCAATAAAGGAAGGGTAAAGATACTAGTAATCCAAAAGCGATCCCGTAAACTTAAGACACGACGGCGTTTTTCAACAACCGTGTAGGAACCCTTTTGCATCTTCATTCCACAAGAAAACTCAAAGTCCCCTGTTTCTGTCGGGGTAAAGGATATCACCTTATCCACACCGACTTCCAAAGGCTCTAAAATCCCCTGATCTTCAAACAAAATTTCCTTGTAACAGCCGGAAGGATTGACCCGATGGAAGGTGATTTCAGCAGGGATCCCTTTTTGAAGTTGAAATTCTTTGGGACTATAGCCCTTTTCTGCTGTAATACGGATCTTTTGCACTCCGTTTTCCACAACTGCTTTTTGTTTTTCTACCATACCTACTCCTTTATTCCACAATCATTTGACCATGCATCATGTTCATTCCACATGAAAATCCATATTCGCCCGCTTTTTCTGGCGTAATTTCAATGACATGTTTTTCACCTAAAGGCAAATCTTCATGAACGCCAAAATCTGGAAAGATCACTTGAGCCAGACATGAAGATGGATCCTTGCGATTAAAGATGATCCGGGCTGGAACATTCTTTTTCAGGACAATGGTTTCAGGCGAATAGCCCCCCATGACTTCGACTTCAATTTCTTGATAGCCAGATTTCTGACGAGCTTGGCCGCTGACCTTTTCATGCTCTGCAAAGAACCACCAAGCAATAAAAGCAACCCCAAGTAAACAAACAATACTAATTAACAATCCAAACATTGAAATTCCTTCTTTCTATTACATACAATTGCAAGGGACTGTTTCGACAGCCTCTGCTTTCTTTTCTTCCAGGACCTGCTGCAGCTGATTAAGATCTGCAAGCGTAAAGTCACTCTCCTGAATCAAGTTTTCAAGCACCTGGACAATTCTTTTTGAGCAAACCTTGTCTTTCACCTCCTCAACCACCAAGTCTAAACTCTGGTCCTGCTTCAACAAAGCCGAGTAGACAAAGGCTTTGCCAGATTTTTCTCTGGTCAGACAGCCCTTTTCAACCAAGCGAGTCAAGAGGGTCTTGATGGTCGACTTCGACCAGTCAAAGCGCTTGGACAAGACGGCAATCAAATCCGTGCTGGTCTGCTTGCCTTCCATCCAGATAATCTTCATGACCTGCCATTCTGCATTTGAAATCTGCATGATTATCTCCTCCAAAATCTACATTTGTAAATTACAATTATTACTATACTCCTAAAATCTACATTTGTCAACTAAAATTCCTAAAAATTTTAAAATTTATTAAAATTTTTTCTTATATACTCGTTAAGTTCACTTTTTAAACTCTCTTTCATGTTTACAAAGACATAACTCAAAAACCTCCACATGGAGTGGAGGTTTATTTTACTACTAATACAATTTTAAATCACGAGGATCAACTGGAAAAGTTGGATTATATGGGTTATGACGGAGTTTGAAGTGTTTGACATCCTCAATAGTCTGAGTTCCAGACAACTGCATGACTGTCTTCAATTCTGCATTCAAGTGTTCAAAGACTTGACGCACACCAACACTACCACCGAGAGCCAAACCATAGATTACAGGGCGGCCAATGGCTACCAAGTCTGCTCCTGAAGCCAAGGCTTTAAAGACATGTTGCCCACGACGAATACCAGAGTCAAAAACAATTGGTACACGTTTATCAACTGCTTCTGCTACTTCTTGAAGTGAGTCGAAGGCAGCTGGACCACCATCAATTTGACGACCACCATGATTGGTCACCCAGATACCTGAGGCTCCTGCAGCTAGTGAACGTTCAACATCCTCACGGCATTGTGGTCCCTTCACATAAACTGGGAGTCCAGAGTATTCAGCGATAAATTCCACATCACGTGGAGAAAGGCGCTGTTTAGCTGATTTATAGACAAAATCCATTGATTTACCAGCACCCTCTGGCAAGTATTCTTCTACGATTGGCATCCCAACTGGGAAGACAAAGCCGTTTCGTTTATCAACCTCACGATTCCCCCCAACAGTCGCATCTGCCGTTAAGACTATCGCTTTATAGCCTTCTGCCTTCACGCGATCCATAATGTGGCGGTTAATCCCATCATCTTTACTAAAGTAAAATTGGAACCAATGAGGTGTCCCTTGAAGGGCTTCTGTAATTTCTGGAAGGTCGACAGTAGAGTAAGAGCTGGTTGTATAAAGAGAATCAAACTCATGCACACCACGCGCAGTCGCCACTTCACCCTGTTCATTTGCTAATTTATGAGCCGCAACAGGCGCCATAATGATTGGTGAAGACAATTTTTCACCTGCAAATTCAATCTCTGTACTTGGATTTTCAACATCACAAAGCGTATGTGGAACGATGAGTTTGTGGTTAAAGGCACGGATATTCTCGCGTAAAGTGAAAGTATCCTCTGCTCCACTAGCGATATAACCAAAGGCAGCTTTAGGAATGACTTGTTGCGCCATTGGCTCCAAATCATAGGTATTAATAAAATCTACAGGTCCTTCTGCATTGCTTGTTTTATATGACATAAAATGTCCTCCTTGATAAGTAAACGTTTACTTTTTCTTACATAAACTATCTTAACTCTTTTTCAGATTCCTTTCAAAAATTTTGTCTGGAAATTTCAACTCATTGCCATGATAAATTTTTTCTATCATTGTGATAAAAAATTCATATTATCCCATATTCTTCCTTACCTTTAGGAACCTTTGTTTTATTTCTTACATACAAAAAAATCAGGTAATCCTAGTGACTACCTGATTTTCTATGTTTTAAACGTTTTGCCAATTTTCTTGGTCTTCTTTAAAGCGTTTTAGGAGAGCGAGTCCTTCTGGCGTGATATAACCTTCTTCTTGTGCTATGTGGATGAGTTCGCTGTAATTTGAAAGTGTCACCAATTTCACACCAGCATCCGCAAAATTCTTATCTGCTTTTGGCAATTGATAACTGAAAATCGCTACAACTCCAAGCACATCTGCTCCTTCGCGTTTAGCAGCTGCTACGGCTTCAAGAACAGACCCACCCGTTGAAATGAGGTCTTCAACAACAACCATTTTTTGACCTTGAGCTACACGACCTTCGATTTGATTACCAGCTCCGTGGTCTTTTGGTTTGCTACGGATGTAGGCAAAAGGCAAGTTCATCTTATCAGCGATGATGGCTCCGTGTGGAATCCCTGCTGTTGCAGTTCCTGCAATCACTTCTACTTCTGGAAATTCTGCTTTAATAGCTCCCACAAAACCATTTTCAATCAAGGTACGAGTTTCTGGATAGGCAAGCGTCACACGGTTGTCCGTATAAATCGGCGATTTGATACCAGATGCCCAAGTGAAAGGCTCCTCTGGTTTGAGGTAAACGGCTTGGATTTTCAAGAGGTGGCTAGCGATATCTTTAGCAAGTGTCATAGTATTCTCCTTTTGTTTTTATAATCTATTTCTTTAATTTCTGTCTTGGTTCCATTCATCCTTAATAGCATGATAAGCTGCAACAGGATCCTCAGATTGGGTAATGGGACGTCCCACTACGATATAGTCACTACCGATTTGATAGGCATCCGCTGGTGTCATGACACGTTTTTGGTCTCCAACCGCAGCTCCTGCCGGACGAATTCCTGGTGTCAGACAGATAAAATCTGGATTGGTGGCCTGCTTGATGAGTTGCACTTCCTGAGCTGAACAAACGACACCATCCAAGCCCGCTTCAGCTGTCTTCTTGGCATAGTGAATCACAGATTCTTGCAGGCTGGTTTGGATATTTTGAAAATCCTGCATCTGGCTTTCCGACGTTGATGTAAGCTGGGTCACAGCGATCAATTTGGCTTGTGTCCCTAGACCTTCACGCGCAGCCTTCATCATCTCCACACCACCAGCTGCATGAACATTTGTCATGTCTACACCAAGCCGAGATAAGACCTTCATGGCAGATTTGACTGTATTTGGAATGTCATGTAGCTTGAGATCCAGAAAGACACTATGACCCAGTGACTTCAAATAACGGACAACTTCTGGACCTTCCGCATAATAAAGCTCCATCCCCACTTTTAGATAAAGACTTTCTTCTGCTGGGAAAAGAGATAAAAATTCCTTGACCGCCTCAAAACTAGGAAAATCAAGAGCAATAACTGGACGATATTCACGCATACCTTTCTCCTTTTACCTTTGCGAGCAAGAGAGTACGGTCAAAAATAAACCACGAAAAAAGGAACCTGCCAACAGCAAGGTTCCACGAAAAATGGGTAGTCTCCACCCTTTCACCGTCTAACCTTAGCTGCCTCTCTGGACTGCTTTAAAGGTTTTTTTCTATTCTATTATTTATAGTAGGACTTGTCAAGCAAAAACTCGAAACTGGACTTCTATACCATTCAAAATCAAGAGGAAAAATTAGTCTAACGGCTCTGTGATTGCTGGCTCGTTTGACTTCCCTGTTCTTCTTGTTTTTTCTTTTCTTCTTCCTGTTTTTTCTTCTCAGCTTCCTTGGCCTCTTGTTTGGCTTTTTCCTCAGCCTCTTCTATCAATTTATCCGCTATGGTATAGCTGTATGCTCCAGCCTCCATATCAACTACACTCGGTTCTGTCAATTGGGGCTTGATTTTGCTGTAATAAGGCAATTTCTTGCTCAATTCTGACAGGGGAACCAAAATCTCATCTGTGTCCAGCATGGTAATTTTTAAAAGATCTGCTGTTGCCTTGCTTGGCGCTAATTCGATTTTCTGGATTTGACTCTTGATATCCTCACTGATAGTAGATAATCCTGTGATCAGCTCTTTCACCTGCTGCTCATCATTAAAGGTAACTGTCAGATAAGTCTCAGGCAAGTTTAAGCGATTTACAGGAGTTGGCTCTACTGTACCACTAGACAGAATAGGATAATGTTCTTCACCAGACACATAGTAACCAACAATATCAAATTCCTTAATCTCAATCGTAAAGTTAGTCGGAAATTGATAATCAATCTTTGCTGACTCTATCCAATGGTTGGACTTGATTCGCTCAGCGTATGTTTCCTTATCCAACAATAGAGCTAAAGTATAGTCACTATCTTGAATTCCAGAAGCCTGTTTGATGTCATCCGCCTGCGTGTTCCTATTTCCCTTAACCTCGATATTTTTGATTGTCGAAAGTGGAGTCAACAGATAGACTGAAAGAAGGAGGACCAGGACACTGGGTACCAAGATACTCACAGCTCGCCAAATATGAACAGGCGCAATTTTAGGTTTGGCTGGTTTCTCTGGTTTTTCTTTTTTCTTCTCTTTTTCTTCTTTGACTTTAGAATCATCCTTTTGAAATTTTTCTTCTTTTTCGGATGATTCTTCGTCTGGAACAGTTTCGTTCTGGTCGGAATTACTTGATGACTTCTTACTTTCCTCTAACGACTTAGAGTTTTTCCCCATTCGAGCTTGTTTTTCCTTTTCCTTCTCCTCAGCTAGGGCAGCTTCTTCCTCAGCCTTCTTCTTCAGGTATTCCTGGTTTCGTTTCTGCCATTCAGACAATTCTTGCTTCTGGTTTGATTCTTTGTTCTTATCCTTTGACATTGATATTCCTTATGATAGGTCTTTTCTTAGTAGATCGTAAAAATCCGCAAGAGATTTCAATTCAGTTGATGCCTTCATGTTAGCTTGGTACTGATCCTTGTGACTAAGCAAGTGACTGAGTTTCTCCTCCAAGCTTTCCAAGGTCAAGTCACTTTCTTGAAGTTCTTCTGCATAGCCTTTCTTAACAAAGTAGGCTGCATTTTCAATCTGGTCTCCTCGACTTGCTTCACGCCCCAATGGTACGATGAGATGGAGTTTAGCCATGGCCAAGAGCTCAAAAATCGTATTGGCACCACCACGCGTCACCACCACATCTGCCATCTCCATCAAGGGTTGATAGTGATTGGTCACATAGTCAACACGAAAGAGATTTTGACTCAACTCATTGAGGTTTGAATCTCCAGTTAAATTGATAATATTGTAGCGCTCTGTCAACTCTTTTTTATGGTCTGTCACTAATTGGTTAAATACACGAGCTCCTGCAGAACCACCGACAAATAATACCGTTGGCAATTTAGGATCAAAGTGGGTTTGGATATCGACCAATTCATCTGGTTCTGAAGTTTTTTGCTCTGAAACCTTTGTTACTGCTCCCACATGCTCGACTTTTGCGAGACCAGCAGCCTGCTCAAATGTTGAATACATCTTAGTCGCAAATTTATAGGCAATTTTATTGGCCAAGCCCATAGATAGGTCCGATTCGTGGATAAAGACAGGTACTCCAGACATACGCGCAGCGATAACTGGCGGCACAGAGACAAACCCCCCCTTAGAAAAAAGAGCCTGTGGGCGCAGTCGTAACATAATAAAGAGGGATTGGACAATTCCCCAACCAACTTTAAACACGTCCAGCATATTTTGCCAAGAAAAATAGCGGCGCAACTTCCCAGTCGCAATAGAATGGAAAGTAACATCCAAACCTGACTTGAGGATTTCTTGGTGTTCGATTCCGTGTTTATCACCAATGTAGTGAACTTCCCAGCCATCTTCTATGAACTTAGGCATTAACAAAAGATTGAGGGTGACATGTCCAACCGTCCCCCCACCTGTAAAGACAATTTTTTTCATATTATTCCTTTAACTCCGCTACTGTGTCGATAAAGAGGTCGCCACGTACTTCAAAGTTAGCATACATATCCCAGCTAGCATTTGCAGGACTGAGAAGGACCACATCTCCTTGAGTCGCAAGCTCATAGGCCTTGTGGGTCGCATCTGCAATATCAGTGGCATCCACATAAGCCACACCAGCCTTATCCGCTGCCCGTTTGACACGCTCAGCAGATTGACCAAGGATGACCATCTTCTTGAGTCCAGTAATATCTGGCACCAATTCATCAAACTCATTGCCACGGTCCAAACCACCTGCAATCAAAATGACCTTGCTGTTGTCAAATCCTGACAAGGCTTTTTGAGTAGCCAAGATATTGGTTGACTTGCTATCGTTATAGAATTTGACCCCCTTGATTTCATCCACAAACTGGAGACGGTGCTTGACACCACCAAAGGCTAAAAGAGTTTCCTTGATGATTTGGTTATCTACACCACGTAGCTTGGCTACAGCAATAGTTGCAAGGGCATTCTCCACATTGTGGCTACCTGGAACTCCGATTTCATCAGCTGCCATGACCACTTCGCCACGGAAATAGAGTTGACCATCTGCAAGATAGGCTCCATCAACCTTTTCCAATGTTGAAAATGGAACAACAGTAGCCTGTGTTTTGCTAGCCAATTCTTTTGCCAAGTCTTGGTTAAAGTTCAAGACAAGGAAATCAGCTGCTGTCATATTATTTTGGATATTCCACTTAGCTGCTACATAGGCCTCAAAAGAACCATGGTAGTCGATATGAGTGGGCATGAGGTTGGTAATAACCGCAATCTCAGGATGAAATTCTTGAACACCCATCAGTTGGAAAGAAGAAAGTTCCATGACAAGTGTGTCCTTGGCTGTTGCAGTTTGAGCCACTTGACTGGCAGGATAGCCGATGTTCCCTGCCAAGAGACCATGTTGACCGGCAGCAGTCAAAACTTCCCCAATCATAGTCGTTGTGGTTGTTTTCCCATTTGAACCAGTGATACCGATAATTGGCGCTTCCGAGATCAAGTAAGCCAACTCCACCTCAGTCAAGACTGGAATTCCCTTTGCCAATGCCTTTTCAATCATGGGATTGCTATACGGGATACCTGGATTTTTCACCATCAGAGCAAAATCTTCATCCAATAATTCCAAAGGATGCCCACCAGTGACAACCTTGATTCCCTCTTCTAGCAAGCTTTGAGCAGCAGGATTTTCCTCAAAAGGCTTGCCGTCATTTACTGTCACAATAGCACCTAGCTTGTCCAACAAACGGGCTGCAGACTCACCAGACTTAGCCAAACCTAAAACAAGTACTTTCTTATTTTTAAACTGATTGATTACTTTCATGTCTCAAACTCCATTTCTACTCCTACTATTTTACCATTTTTATGGAAATAATACTAAACGAAAATGCTCTAGTCCTCATTCTAGCATAGAAAAAGAGAGCCATAGCTCTCTTTCTCTTTATCTTCTTTTGCTCTTTTTTTCAGACATGAGCGTAATGTCTCTCAAGCTAAAGTAGGCTAGGACCAACATGGCGATTGTGACAAAGAATTCTGTCGGTAATTGGAAGATTTGCAAGATGGACAACATCAGCAAAATCAAGAGCGCAACAACTACAAAGACCAAGATAACGATGTTGACTGTTCCTTTGATACTTTGGGGTGTCGCAAATACATAGAGTAGTAATAAGAGTATCCCTATGATTAAATAGACCATCTTTATCTCTTTCTAGCTCTTATTCAGCTGATTTTTTCTTTTTGTTGGCTTTCTCGCGCTCTGCCTTGTTGAGGATTTGTTTACGCAAACGGATAGACTCAGGCGTTACTTCCATGTACTCATCATCGTTCAAGAACTCAAGAGACTCTTCAAGCGTCAAGATACGAGGTGTCTTGATAACCGCTGTTTGGTCCTTAGTAGCTGAACGGACGTTGGTCATTTGTTTGGCCTTAGTAATGTTCACTGTCAAGTCATTTTCACGAGAGTTTTCACCGATAATCATTCCTTCGTAAACCTCAGTACCTGGGTTAACAAAGATGGTTCCGCGTTCTTCGATAGACATGATTGAGTAAGTTGTAGCCTTACCAGCATCGATGGAAACAAGGGCACCACGGTGACGTCCACCAATTTCTCCTGGAATCAATGGCAAGTATTGGTCAAAGGTATGGTTCATAATACCGTAACCACGAGTCATTGACAAGAACTCAGTTGAGTATCCGATCAAACCACGCGCTGGAACGAGGAAGACCAAACGAGTTTGACCATTACCAGTTGAAATCATATCCAACATTTCACCCTTACGTTCAGAAAGGCTTTGGATAACAGAACCTTGGTATTCTTCTGGAGTATCAATTTGAACACGTTCAAATGGCTCACATTTAACACCATCAATCTCTTTTACGATAACTTCTGGACGAGATACTTGAAGCTCATAACCCTCACGACGCATAGTTTCGATCAGGATTGACAAGTGCAATTCTCCACGACCTGAAACAGTCCATTTATCTGGTGAATCCGTTGGGTCAACACGAAGGGAAACGTCTGTTTGCAATTCTGCCTGCAAGCGTTCTTCCACCTTACGAGAAGTCACCCATTTTCCTTCACGACCTGCAAATGGTGAGTTGTTGACCAAGAAGGTCATTTGAAGGGTTGGCTCATCGATGTGTAGGATTGGAAGAGGTTCAATGGCGTCTGTCGGAGTAATAGTTTCACCAACAAAGATATCTTCCATACCGGAAACAGCAATCAAGTCACCTGCTTTAGCTTCTTGGATTTCACGACGTTCCAAACCAAAGAAACCGAAAAGTTTTGTAACACGGAAGTTCTTCGTTGTGCCATCTAGTTTAGAAAGAGTAACTTGGTCCCCAACTTTCACACTACCACGGAAAACACGACCGATACCGATACGACCTACGAAGTCATTGTAGTCCAAAAGTGACACTTGGAACTGCAAAGGCTCATCTGAGTTGTCTACTGGAGCTGGGATATGATCGATAATGGTGTCAAAGATTGGCGCCATTGTTTTTTCTTGATCAGCTGGATCATCTGACAAGGAAGATGTTCCGTTAATCGCTGAAGCATAAACAACTGGGAAATCAAGCTGGTCATCATCTGCACCAAGCTCGATGAAAAGTTCCAAGACTTCGTCCACTACTTCTGCTGGACGAGCTGATGGTTTGTCTATTTTGTTGACAACCACGATTGGGACAAGGTCTTGTTCCAAGGCTTTTTTCAATACGAAACGAGTCTGTGGCATGGTTCCTTCGTAGGCATCTACCACCAAAACAACACCGTCAACCATTTTCATGATACGCTCAACTTCTCCACCGAAGTCTGCGTGTCCTGGTGTATCCATGATGTTGATACGAGTTCCGTTGTAGGCAACGGCTGTATTTTTAGCAAGGATGGTAATTCCACGCTCTTTTTCGATATCGTTTGAGTCCATAGCACGCTCTGCCAATTCAGTACGTGCATCAAGAGTTTCAGATTGTTTCAATAATTCGTCAACGAGGGTTGTTTTCCCGTGGTCAACGTGGGCGATAATCGCAATGTTACGGATATCTTCTCTTAATTTTGTCATGATTTCCTCTAATATTTTAAATTTTTATTTCTAACTGAACAATTATACCACAGTCTCATTCAAAAATCACAGTTCAGCTAAGTGTAAATGTTTTCACTCTGCTTTTCTAGTCAAGGCAACTCTTTTCAAAGTCAGAGACTTATGATAAGATAAGCTAGTATGCGTTTAGATAGATTATTAGCCCAAGAAAAGGTGGGTCGCAAGGCTATGAAACAAGCACTATTAAAAAAAGAAATCCTAGTAGATGATTGTCCAGCCAACTCCCTCGCTCAAAATGTCGACACTGGATTGCAGAAACTAGTTTTTCAAGGACGGCAAATCCAAGGCTACGAGCACACCTACCTCATGCTTCATAAACCAAATGGAGTCGTTACAGCTAGCAAGGATAAGAACCTACCAACCGTCATGGACCTCCTTCCACCTGACATCCAGTCTGACAAGCTCTATGGTGTCGGCAGATTAGACCGTGATACGACGGGACTGCTGCTTCTGACAGACAATGGGCCTCTTGGTTTTCAGCTCCTTCATCCCCAGTACCATGTCGATAAATCCTATCAAGTGGTGGTCAACGGACTGCTCACACCAGAACATATCAAAAAATTCAAAGAGGGGATTGTCTTTTTAGATGGGACTACTTGTAAACCTGCAAAACTAGACATTCTGTCCGCAAGCCCAACAGAGAGCCGTGCCTCCATCACCATCTCTGAGGGCAAGTTTCATCAGGTTAAAAAAATGTTCCTCTCAGTTGGTGTCAAGGTGACTGCCCTAAAACGCGTCCAATTCGGTGACTTTACATTAGACCCAGAACTAGCAGAAGGGCAATTCCGTCCCTTGAATCCAGAGGAATTGGAAATCATTAAAAACTATTTAGAGAAAAGTGGATAAAAGAAAAAAAGCTTTATGTTAAAGCTTTTTGTTTATTGCTTATCTAAAAAATACTGCGACGGCTGCAATCCAGTTAAGGACAGAAACTACAAGTCCTACGATATTGAGAATTTTTTCTGTTTTATAGTCTAGTCCAGATTCTTTTTGGTATGAAAAAGCCAAGACCAATCCTATGATCCCCAAAATCAGACCTACAATTGGAGATAACAAACCGAGCACAATAGATAAGATACCTAAAATAAGTGAAGGTTTTTTCTTTTGTTGTGAATTCATATTACAAAATCTCCTTAAATTTAATATAAATGATGATACCATAAAATGCTAGCTTTATCTACCATTCGACAGGTTTTAACAGAACCTTAGCTAGTCTTGACCTTCCCGTTCCAAGAATCCAATCCATAAGAAAGGATATAAATCTCAGAGAAACCTTGTTTTTTCAGATAAAGTGCTGCATTTGTCACTCGTTGTCCGCGTTGGTTTTCGTAGAGAAGGACAGGTTTATCCTTGCGAAGGGCTGCAAGGCTTGACTTCAACTGATTTGAAGGAATATTGCGGGCTCCGAGGATATGTTTTCTGTGAAATTCTGCTGCATCACGGACATCAATCAATTGCCCTTTCCGAATCAAGGCTTCAAATTCTGCATTGTCCACAATCTTAGCCGCACGACGAATACGAAGGTAGTTATAGCCCATCCATGCCACCATTGCCAGTATAAGTGCCCACAAAATCCAAGTAACCATTAGTTCATTTCTCCATTTTTCTCAATATAGTCTAATTCTATCTTGTGCTCTCTACGAAGAACAGCTTCTGCCTCTAGATAGTCTAGCTTGTCCATCAGACCTGCATCATAGATCCGAGAGAGTTCGAGCTTCATCAGTTCAATATCATACAAGCGCTTCCCCACATAGACAATAATGCCAAACTGTTTGAGAAATTGCTGCACATCATAGAATGTCTTCATAGCTTCCATTTTAGCAAATTCTAGACTTTTTTTCAATACTGGACCAGCTCTTTCCCCCTATTTTCTTCGTCTTCATTGCCCATTCTTCCGCAAGTGTGGTACAATAAAAACATGAGAATTCAACAACTACACTATATTATCAAAATTGTCGAAACTGGCTCTATGAATGAGGCAGCCAAGCAACTCTTTATTACCCAACCCAGTCTCTCTAATGCCGTTCGAGACTTAGAAAATGAAATGGGCATTGAAATCTTTATCCGCAATCCCAAGGGCATTACCTTGACTCGTGATGGGATGGAGTTTCTCTCCTATGCCCGTCAAGTTGTCGAGCAAACTCAGCTTCTGGAGGAACGCTATAAAAATCCTGTCGCCCACCGCGAACTTTTCAGCGTTTCCTCTCAGCACTATGCCTTTGTAGTCAATGCCTTTGTCTCTCTGCTCAAGAAAAGTGATATGGAAAAATACGAACTCTTCCTTCGTGAAACTCGGACTTGGGAGATTATCGATGACGTCAAGAACTTCCGTAGCGAGGTTGGTGTCCTCTTTTTAAACAGCTACAACCGCGATGTTTTAACGAAAATGCTAGATGACAATCACCTGCTAGCCCACCACCTCTTCACCGCTCAACCCCATATCTTTGTCAGCAAGACCAACCCTCTAGCTAAAAAAGACAAGGTCAAGCTGGCTGATTTGGAAGACTTCCCTTATCTGAGTTATGACCAGGGGACGCACAACTCCTTCTACTTTTCAGAGGAGATTCTTTCACAAGAGCACCACAAGAAATCCATCGTAGTCAGTGACCGCGCCACCCTCTTTAACCTCTTGATTGGTTTGGATGGTTACACCATTGCAACAGGGATTTTGAACAGTAACCTCAACGGAGACAATATCGTTTCCATTCCACTGGACATTGACGACCCGATTGAACTGGTCTATATCCAGCATGAAAAAACCAGCCTGTCTAAGATGGGCGAACGCTTTATCGAATACTTAGTAGAAGAAGTTCAATTCGATAATTAATAGGAAAACGAAAAAGTTAGGAAATAGAAAGTGAAAAAGATACTACTGACCAGTGCTTTAATCCTTTCAATCGCAGGATTAGCACCCGCATCCGTCTCAGGAGAAGAAAACACAACTCAATCCACATCTGCTGTCAAGGAAGCAATTGCCAAAGAAGAAAAGAAAGAGTCGAGTGTTAAGGAAAACTCTAAATCAGAAACTCTTCCGAAAGTAGATATGCAAGAAGACAAGCTAAAAAAAGAAGGGTGGTACCAAGAAAATCAAAACTGGCGCTTTTACCAAGATGATAAACCTACTTTGAACTGGAAACAAATCCAAGGCAAATGGTACTACTTCGATCAAGATGGTAATCGTCTTCATTCTACTATCTACAAAGGCTATGCCTTTGACCAAGATGGGGTTATGGTAGAAAATAGCTGGACCAATTTGGACAACCAATGGTACTATGCTGATCCTTCTGGACGACTAGCTCAGAACACCTGGAAAAAAATCAATGATTCTTGGTACTATTTTGACCAAACTGGAAGCATGCTCAGCAACACCTCCGTTGACGGCTATCTGCTCACAAAAAGCGGAGCTATGGCGGAAAAGGGCTGGACAAAATTAGACCAAAATTGGTATTATGTCACACCATCTAGCAGAATCTCGCAAGACAAGTGGGAGAAAATCAACAGTTCTTGGTACTACTTTGATAAAAACGGCGTGATGCTCAGCCAGACAACCATTGGTGCCTACCTGCTAGGCGGTAGCGGAGCCATGGCAGAAAACTCTTGGGTGAAAATCAATGAAAATTGGTATTACGCTAATGAATATGGGAAATATAGCCAAGACAAATGGGAGAAAATAAATGGTTCTTGGTATGCTTTTGAACAAAATGGAGTCATGCTTTCCAATAAATGGAAAGAAAGCTACTACCTCAAAGCCAGCGGGGCCATGGCGGAGAAAGAGTGGATCTTCGATAAATCCTACAATAGCTGGTTCTATCTAAAAGCGGATGGCCGTTATGCAAATCAGGAGTGGATTGGGGCATACTACCTCAAGGCTGGCGGTTATATGGCCAAGAATGAGTGGATTTACGACGACTATTACAAGGCTCGTTACTATCTGGACGATAGTGGACATTATGTATCAGGGACTTACAGGATAGACGGCAAGGAACACTTGTTCCAAAAATACGGCCAATGGATTTCTGAAGTTTCAACTGAAGGTGGATTTACAAAAGGCCTATACAGCAATACCATTTTCCTAGATCCTGGACATGGTGGTCGGGATTCAGGTGCCTTTTACTACAATGTCGCTGAAAAAGATCTCAACATGCAGATTTACCGCAAACTTCGCGCTAAGTTAGAAGAACTGGGCTACAAGGTCCTCACCTCTCGTGATAGTGATATTGACGTTGACTTTGTTACCGAACGTTCTCGTATGGTTAATAAAACCAACTCTGACATTTTTATCAGTATTCACTTCAATGCAACTGGTAGCGCATACTCAAAAGCGAGCGGTATTCAAACCTACTCCTATAGAGATGAACCTGATTATCCAAGTAAAATTAATAAATACTGGCACAATCACCCTGATCGTATCAGTGAAAGCAAACGCCTCGCCGCTGCCATCCACTCCTCTCTTCTAGCAGAAACAGGAGCTAAGGATGCCGGTTTATTGGAAAGTAGCTTTGCTGTACTACGCGAAACAGCCAAACCAGCTGTCCTCCTAGAGCTTGGTTATATGGATAATTTCACCGAAAACCAACAAATCAGAGATAACCACTACCAAGATAAACTGGTCGCAGGTATTGTGAAAGGGATCCAAAAATATTACGCTGGTAAATAATAAAAAAGTCTCGAGAAATCTCGAGACTTTTTTATTTGTCTTCTTATTTATCTTTATCAGGAAAGAAGCAGCCAAGTCCTACACAAGCTAGCACACCGGCACCAATCACCAAACCACTTGAAATTGGCAAGAGATCCAAGATAGCATTTGCAATGATAAAGGCAATGATCAAGCACATGAGACTAGACTTGTAGTCTTTTTTCAAAAAGTTTTCTAGCGTAAAATAGAGGAACAATCCTACCGGAATGAGTGACCAGAGGTTGACATCCAAACTTGGCCATCCAACAGAGCCGAAATACAATACTAGCGCTACTGCTACTAAAAATACAAGTCCCAATAATTTTTTCATTTTTTGTCTCCATTTTCTTTTTTGGGAACCTGAGTTGTCTGACACCAACTCTTCACGTCCCTTACAAAATTCATTATAGCAGAGGGTTTTCCCCAGAACAATCCCTTTTGCCTATCTGGTCTCTATCTCAGTCTAAGTGGTTGAGTATTATCGACAACAAAAAAAGAAGCCCAATTAAGGCTTCTTGATTCTGCCGATTGCAGGGATCGAACCTGTGACCTACGCGTTACGAGTGCGTTGCTCTACCAACTGAGCTAAATCGGCAACTACCTTCATAGTATAGCACTCTGAGAACGATTGTCAAGAGAAAATTTCACAATTTCTTAACCCAAATCAAGCAAGGATTGCTTTTATCCCAAAGTTCAGGAAAGATTTCTAACTTACGAACCCGCACTTTCATAGGCATCCAAGCCCCTGTCCCATAGTTTCAAAGAAATGATAAAGAAGATAAGGGAAATCAGAATCAAACCACCGATATTAAAGAAGACATCCTTATTCTGCAAGAAATAGCTGGCAGGATAGTAGGCTGTAAAGGCAAAGGGGATGATAAAGCTAATCAACCAACGAAGAAGCGAATTGTAAATAGAAATCGGATACTTGGCAAAGTCATTAAACATATAGAAAATGTAAATCATAGCGCCTGACTGCTTGGTCCAAAAAGCGATACTGGCAGTCGCGATTTTCAAGGAAGTATAGATCAAGGTCGCAAAAGGAATACAGACTAGGAAAAGCAAGAATTTGGGAAGAGTCCAAGCAATGCTAGTCACTGTTGTTCCCAACAGGATGCCACCGACAAAAAGTTCGCCCAGGGCATCAATCTGAAAGGTTTCGACTAGGATGTGGAAGAGCGGATTGATGGGACGCGTTAGATACTTGTCAAACTCTCCCTTTCGGACTAAGCGCTGCCCCAATGCCCAGAGATTGTCAAAAAAGAGATGGTCCAGTCCCTTGGGAATCAAAGAAAATCCATAAATAAAAGCTATCTCTTGAAAGGTCCAGCCTTCTAGGGATGGAATGTGTTGAAAGATGACATTGAGAAACAAGAGGTTCAGGCCTTGGGTCAGAAAGACTCCCAAGACACCAACCACAAAATCGACCTTGTATTCCATGATTTGCTTGATGTATTGTCTGATAAAAATCAGTTGCATGCGTTGATATTTTTTCATACTAACCTCCTTGAATGGTGATAAATGACTGGACTCGTTTCCAAATCAGCTGAGACAAGCCCACCATCACTATGAGCCAGAAGAACTGTAGCAAAAGCGCCTGAAGAATCTGACTGGCATCGTATTTCCCAATGATAATCATAACCGGAGTATAAATTAAAGATGAAAAAGGCAAGAAGGAGAGAATATCTGAAACGATTTTAGGAAAGAAAGCCAAGGGAATCAAACTTCCAGACATAAAGGCCACTATGGAAGTCTTGAGTAAATTGGAACCCCAAAGATTTTTAAACACAAAGGCTGAAAATCCAAAGCAGATATTAAAGAAAAAATTGATCAAGTAGGCTAGGGTTAAGCTAAAGAGGTAAAGGATAGTTAATCCCAGTACTTCTATACCCCCTTGCCCAGATAAAATTTTCATCAAGACAATCACACTCAAGAAAGGAAGTCCGACGCTGACAAAAATCAACCACTTGGATCCAAGCTCTGTAAAGAGGTAAGAAGCCGCAAAATGTACTGGTCTCAACAAGCGCATGATAATGGAACCATCCTTGACCTCCTCCCCAATCATAAAGGACGAATCTGACCTAGTCAGAAGATTGGTCACAAAACTCATGATGATGTAGAGGGTGATATCTGCCATACTAAAACCCTGAATCAAAGACTCTTGCGAAGAATCAAAGACAGCCTTCCAGAGATAAAAAGCCACAAAAACCCCCATGACATCGCCAATCCGATAGAGAATAAAGTTGACTCGATAGGTGATCAACTCCTGAACACCTGCATTGATAAAGGGTTTATAACGTCTCCACAATTTGACCATCTTAGAGCTCCTTTCGATAGAAGCGACGGATAATATCCTCAATATCCGTATCCACCATCTTCAAATCGCGGATTTCAAAATCAGACAGGGTTTGCTTGATAATATCAGCCGACTGGTAGCGGGAACTATCGAATTCAATATTGAGACTGTTTCCTTGTCTATCAATGGTCATATCCGAAGAGCCTTCATAGTGAGAACGGAGAAGACTTTGACCTGGTACCAGTTCAAAAGAAAGAGTCTTCATCTTGCCAAAGGTTTCCTTGAGTTGACTCACCGTTCCATCAAAAATCTCCTGCCCCTTGTCAATCATGAAAATCCGATCACAGAGTTGCTCAATATCGCTCAGGTCGTGAGTGGTCAAGAGAATGGTGGTCTCTTCCTCCTGATTGATTTGGGTGATAGCCCGACGAATATTGTCCTTGACCGACACATCCAAACCAATGGTCGGTTCATCTAAAAAGAGAACCTTGGGATTATGAAGCAAGGATGCTGCAATGTCCGCCCGCATCCGTTGTCCCAGTGAAAGAGTCCGCACGGGATCCTTGATAAATTCCTTCAAGTCCAAGACTTCATTCAAAAAATCCATGCGTTTATGAAAGAGCGAGTCTGGCACATCGTAAATCTCTTTTAAGACCGTGTAGGTCTCTTGCAGAGCCAAATCCCACCATAGCTGGGTTCTTTGCCCAAAGACAACTCCAATATCCTTGACATAATCTTGGCGATTGTCCTGCGGAATCTTGCCGTTAATCCGACAAAATCCAGATGTCGGTTTCAAGATTCCTGTCAACATTTTAATGGTTGTCGACTTCCCAGCACCATTTGCCCCGATAAATCCTAAAATCTGCCCCTTGGGAACCTCAAAGGTTAAATCCTTGACCGCTTCAAAGGTCTGCTTTTCAGGATGAATAAAAGAGCGCAAAGCTCCCTTCAAACCAGGTTCCTTAACAGTCTTCACAAAATTTTTCTGAAGGTGTTCCACTTCTATCATTGCCATAAATCTCTCCCTATAGCAAGGAATAACAACGTTATATTTTTGACTACAAATATTCTAAATCCTTACTTTCTACACCCTCTCAATGTTATTATTACTGAAGGCTTTATACCAGCCTATTATAGTCCAATAAAAAACGGAATGCAAGCGTTTACCTGAAGATTATGAAATTAGAGATTTTACTCTTAAAATAATAGTTTTAATCAAAAATTCTGGTTTGATAATTTCCCTAGAACACCAAAAAAACCCACCCAATGGGCAGGTTCTGTATGTATTGTTCAGCTAGATTAAGCTTTACCTTCTGAACACAAACTATTTAGTTGCGATGTTTCATATTACACTGAAAAGTGCTATATTTAGACATTTATCCACTCGCACCATATAAAAAGGATACTTCATTATTCCCTTTATTCCCTTTGGTTCTTAAAAAGTGCGGCAAAACTCAGGCGAATTTGTAAAAAACTTTTACCACAAATTGTAAGAACTGATCTGATAAAATTGTAGTTTTTAGTGATTTTAAAATAATTTGATATCAACAACTGATAATTTTAGATGCTTTTTCATTTCAAGAATTTGAATGAGTTTGATTTGATTGAAATAGAGAGTTTATTCTCCATTTTCAGTTCCAATTCCGTTTAACAATCTATCCAAACTACTTGATTAATGCAATACTCTCAACACAGTAACTGTATCATTGTCAATCCGATAGAAAACTGAATACTTCTTTACCAGTAATCGTCTAACTTTAATATCTAAACTGAGCAATTCCTCCACAACCGCTCATCTTTCAAGAAATATTTCTAAGGTCTGAATCGCATTTGCAATAACTTCAAATCGGCCCATAGCAGACTGTGGGGATTGTGATTCATCAGCAATGTTAATGATAGATATCTTCCATATCCTGCTCAGCCCGCTTTAAAATGGTAATTGCTACTTTTCTCATGCGTGTTTTTCTCTAAATTCTTTAAAGAAATCAACAGCAGGTCGAACTGTACCATTCTCTGCTTCTTGATAAGCTTCAATCATTTGTCCAAATTCATCCGGAGCCATTCCTTCTACACTCACTGATGAAGGTGCTTCTGGTAATGAAATATCAAAAGGGATACTTTTTGTTAATGATACCTGCTTCAATAATAGGGTAACTAATGTCGACATTGGCATTCCAAGTTGTTTCAAGACTTGTTCAGCTGATTGTTTATCTGCTTCATCAACTCGAACATTAATTGTAGCTGTTTTTCCCATTTTTATCGCCTCCTTTAATATTTATAATGTGATTGTATATCATTTTACATTACTTGTCAATTTCACATTTCCTGAAAAAAATTCTACTATTAGGTCGTTCAGAAAACAAGTCTAGACAACAAAAAATAACCGCAAGGTGGAAAATGGTTAACCAAGTAGTCCCAGCACTGCAAGGCCCCCAACAATCCATTTGTTTAGTGAAGGTTGGGAATATAGAAAATTAAGTTCTCAACAAAGCCTCATTTGTATAATTACCTTAAAAAACATGTATTCTAAAAATAATTTATCACCTATTTTATCCCAGATATAAAGTCAAGTGCAACAAATACTCCCAAATATTTACCATCTTCCTTCCCTATCTCTTTTCTTTTTATCTTCAGCGTAACGGATAAATTCAAACTCTTTTTCTCTTTTTTCCTTTTCCCTATCGTAAACATCAGTTGAACTGCTATTATTATCAGTTGCAGGACTGCGACCAGCTTCACTCAATATTATCACAATGGCAACAACAAAAATTACTAAACCGATTACAAATCGAATAATAAATATCAACAACCAATAAATAGTATAAATAATTATTAAAGATAATATTCCAAAAAGTATGGTTTTAAAGCAGCCCTTTTCCTTTAAAAAAGTGATAGGCGTTGGTATTAATTTTCCTATAAGTAACATCAACAAAATAACCGTTATTGTTATAAGATAAAAATATAAAATTTCATCTTGATAAACATAAATCAGCTTATCGTTCACTTTTAGAAAACTTGGTAAATAATAATATAGTCGAATTGCCACTCTCGCTCTTGTAAAATACCAAAAAATAAAACCAATGATAGGTAAAATGATAAGCAAGAGCTTATTTTGATTTATTAACTTCGTTCTGTTAACAAATTCCTTTAATTGTTTTATCCATTTCTTTATCATAATCTTTCATTGACTCCCTTTTATAAAAATTCATAGTTCATAAATAATCTAACTATTTTCTTGTAGGATTACCCTATTTTAATAGACCCAAACTACAGAATTGTATGGACTATGCACTGTATTATATGTAATTTTATCTGTCATACCGTAGTTTCCTGCAAATACTTCACACTCTTTGAAGTCCTAACTTTTCGTTTGCATTAGTGACCTCAACATTTGTCAATGTAGTGGTAACAAGAGTAGCCACCGCTAGACTTCATTTTGTTCTTTTATCTATTTCTCACTCCTTATTAATTCTTCTACCATTACTTTAATACAAAACAACCACTTTGTAAAGTTGTTTTGATATATTTTTAACTATATAAATAGGATTCCTAGTAATGATTTAAGAGTTAGAATAAATAGGATAGGGGTTCATATGGACAAATACAATTTACAAAAGCATATCTCTCTCCGCATCTGCCACTTACAAAAGCCCAAAAAAAATGACACAGTGGGAGTTGAGTGAGAAAGCAAATCTAGGTATTAATTACATCTACAATATAGAAAATAAAATTTAAACATAAAGCTAGAGACATTAGAGAAAATTATCATTGCTTTAGAAGTAACAGAAGCTGAATTTTTTAACTTTCAAAACCAGGACGCTGATTTTGAAACGACAAAAATATTCGAACAGATTTCTGAGCTTCCTGTTTCAAAACGAAAAAAGCTACTCAATGCCATCAACCTTATCTTAGAAACCTTAGAATAATAAAATGCTAGACTTTTTCATCTAGCATTTTTTTCTTGCTACTACTTCAAAACTGTGAAATCATCCCATTCTAGTAGTCAATGCTTTATAAAATAATAAATCAAAAAAGACCTGCCCACTGGACAAGTCTCATTTTATTGGTCAAAACTAGATTAAGCTTTACCTTCTGAACCGAATACGTCGATACGTTCTTCAACAGCTTCTGTAATTGCTTCGAAACCTGGTTTCAAGAATTTACGTGGGTCAAAGAGTTTCTTCTTATCGTATTCTGTTTCGTTTGCTTCGTATTCAGCAACAAATTTACGAGTTGCGTTAGCAAATGCGATTTGGCATTCAGTATTAACGTTAACTTTCGCAACACCAAGTTTGATAGCTGCTTGGATTTGGTCATCAGGAATACCTGAACCACCATGCAATACGATTGGGAAGCCTGGAACTGCTTCTGTCAATTTTTGCAAGTGATCAAGGTGAAGACCTTTCCAGTTTGCTGGGTAAGGACCGTGGATGTTACCGATACCAGCTGCCAAGAAGTCAATACCAGTTGCAACCATTGCTTTAGCATCTTCAATTGGAGCCAATTCGCCATCACCAATGATTCCGTCTTCTTCACCACCGATAGTACCAACTTCAGCTTCTACTGATACGCCGTTTGCATGAGCAAATTCTACAACTTTACGAGCTTTTTCAAGGTTTTCTTCAACTGGAAGGTGTGAACCGTCAAACATAACTGAAGTATAACCAACTCGGATACATTCAAGTGCATCTTCATAATGACCATGGTCAAGGTGAATAGCAACTGGTACAGTAATTCCCATTGATTCTACAAGGTTTTCGATGAGAAGTTTACATACTTTGTAACCACCCATGTATTTCGCAGCACCCATAGAAGTTTGGATCAAAACTGGAGCTTTTTTAGCTTCTGCTGCGCGCAAGATAGCTTGAGTCCACTCAAGGTTGTTTGTGTTAAATCCACCAACTGCATAACCGTTGTCACGAGCTGCTTGGATAAATTTTTCTGCTGAAACGATTGCCATTTTATCAGGCCTCCTGTATATTTTTATGGGTCAACCCATTTACATTGTTCATTTTATCACTTTTTGATAAAAAAAGCTAGTTTTTCCCATACTTTAGATTGAATTTCTTCTAATCCATTGATGTAACCCTTTTCTTTTTTAATCTTGGCTAACTCTAGGAAAGCGTATAAAGAAAGTCAAGCGATCATCCTGCCTTTCAAAACGATAAGGCAATTTCTCATGTTCTAATAAACTTTTGACCACAAAGAGTCCCATCCCCGAACCTTTGGCCTTGCGACTAGCATTTCCAGAAAAAGACTGGGCCAATTGTTCTTGTTCTTCAGGACTACAGCTATTCTCGATAAAGAGTTCTCCTTCTCTTTCTCCAATGCGGACCAAGCCGCCTGTAGTGGAGTGCTTGATAGCATTGCTGATGAGATTCGATAGGATTAGTTTCATGACAGATGGGTTTATATAAGCCTGCTGATGAGTTAGGCTAATGTCTACATGAAGTTCTCTCTCCTTGGCGAGCAAAGCATAATCTGTGACCAGACTTTGCGTCATCTGAAGAAGGTCGACCTCTTCTTTCTCCTCTCGCAATTCCTGCACAGAAGAAAGAGAAAGTATCTGGAGAACGTGGTGACTGAGGTCATCCACAATCCCCAAGGAAACTCCCAGATAGTGGTCTCTATCCTTATAACGACCGATGTTTTCTTTCATATTTTCGATTAGGATTTTGAGACTAGCCAGAGGTGTTTTCAATTCATGAGAAGCCCCTCGTAGAAATTCGACCTTCATCTTCTCCAGCTGGAGAATAGCTTCATTTTTCTCATGCAAGTCCGCAATAACAGTCAGAAGATGCTGGTAAAGGCTATTGATTTGTTCCTTGAGATCACCTATCTCATCCTTAGAATCCACGCGCAAACGTACTTGATCATCCAGATCCATCATCCGACGGGTCACCCGCTTGATTTCCAAAATCGGGGCAACAATGGTCCTAGCATAGATATAGGCTACCAAGAGGGAAATCAGAAAGGATGCCAACAAGGTATAGGGGAGAAACTGAAGACTAATCTGCTCTGCTTCCTTTTGCAAATCCATAGAAGCTAGAAACTGAAGAGTCATAGTTCCACCATCTTGCGTTTTTACCTCGCGTTCTTCAATAAAGAGGGAAGTTGTCTGGCGAGCTGTATCTAGTGGAAAATTATCCTTAACCTCTAACTTGTCCTCAGTCATCTCACCCTTAACGGACCCTTTGATATCACTGGTCTGGGAATACAAGTCTAACACTTGCTCGATACTCTGCCTATCCTTTCCGTCAAGGGACTGGGCAATGGCTGTCGCTTTCTGGCCAATGGTTTCCTGACGATGACTTAGATAAGTTGATGGAAAGAGAAAATAAATGGCTAAATGAAGACAAATAACCAGAACACTAAAAATCGAGAAGGTATAGATAAATATTTTAGTAAATAGACCTGTTCGTTTCATTTTCGCTCCAATTTATAACCAACATTGCGCACAGTGAGGATACAATCCAAGTCTAGCTTTTTCCGCAGTTCCTTGATATAGACATCAATGACACGGTCAAAGGGAACCTCATCTGTCGCCTTCCAGACCGCATCGATAATCTGAGAACGGGTCAAGGCCCGTCCTTCATTTTTCACCAGATAGTCCAGAATTTCCAACTCTTTGGCATTGATGGCCACTTCTTGACCTGCGAGGCTTGCACTATAGCTTTCAAAATCCACCTTGGTATCCCTATAAGAGAAGATTCGCCCCGTATCGTAATAGCGCTTGAAAATCGCGTCCACCCTCACTTTTAAGAGGGAGAGGGAGAAGGTTTTTTCCAGATAACCGTCAGCCAGAGAAGCAAAAGCACTCATCTTGTATTCTTCATCCTGAAAGGCGGTCAACATCAGGACAGGGACCTGACTGGTTTTACGAATCTCAGCTAGGACTTCGAGGCCATTGAGCTTGGGCATCTGGATATCCAGCAGTACTAGAGCAACCTCATAGCTGGAAAATTTTTCCAGAGCTTCCTGACCATCTGCTGCTTCAATGGTTTCATAACCACAATCCGTCAAATAGTCACTGATCCCCTCACGGATCATCTCCTCATCTTCTACAATTAAAATTTTCATAGAAAAACGTTTCACATTCCTTTAAATTTCTTGTTAATCTTTCTATTTCATCCTGATAAGACCTCTTCCTATCAAGGCAAAATAGATAAAAATGCTACCTATATTATACCCCATTTAGGGGAGAATAGGTAGCAAGTTTTTTATTCACTATCGAGCAAGAGCTCTTTTGGTTGTTTTCTAAGGAGATTGCTTGAGGCAAGTGCCATAACGAGAACGACTAGAACCAAGGCAAGGACAAAGACGATGATAAAGTCTGATGTCTGAATGGAAATGTCTAGACTCGACAAGGTCTTGCTAAAGCCATCTACTTCTGCACCACCACCAAGATTAGAGGCTTGAGCAGCCTTGCTGGCTTGCTTGGCAACACCTGAAGTGACATTGGCAAGAACAGTATTTCCGATTGCACGGGCTGTATAGTTGGCTAGGAAGTAAGCAGAAACAAGAGCAGGGATGGCAATCAGGATAGATTCGGTGATGAATTGTCCCAAGATACTTGCCTGCTTGAGACCGATAGAGAGGAGAATTCCCACTTCCTTGCGACGGGCGTTGATCCAAAGACTAAGCAAGAGTGCAAGGAGAAGGACTGAGAAGCTCAAGCTACCCCAGAAGAGGAGATTGGCCATCTTGTACATACCAGAGATGGATTGCTCTAGAGCTGGGTAGTTAGAGGAGCTCTTCACAAGTGTGTAGCTCTTCCAGTTGATACCACTGATACCATTCAACTCTTTCATGACGTCATCCAAGTTCTTGTCTGCTGTTACAAAGAAGGTTGCGTCCCCATAAATAGCTGTATCTTCTGTGTATCCATAAAGTTTTGCAGCAGTGTGAATGTCTGTGATAGCTGTGTTTTCGTAGAGTTCTTGTGAGTAGGTTACTGCCGACTTATTGTGACCATCAAAGAGTCCCTTGATTGTCACTTCGACTGTTTCCTTGGCACCTTTTTCATTGTCTGCATCGTAGATATTGGAGTCCAATTTGACCTTATCACCGACTTTCCAGCCGTGTTTAGCTGCCAAGTCCTTGTGCATGAGGATCTTGTCTTTGTCGTCGTTGGTTAGGTGCTCACCTTCAACCAGCTTATATGAGCCAGAGACAAACTTATCTTCTTTAGAGGAGTCATTGACACCTGTAATCATCAAACTACTTCCAAACCGTTTGGCACGGTCTGCGGTGAGATTTTTCTTGGTTTCTGGCGTTTCGATAAGGTCATATCCAGTCAAATCTCCGATAGCATTGATACGTTTAACATAAGACTCGATGGCCTTGTTTTCGGTGATTTTTTTGATATCCTCACCCTTGATATTCCCAGAACCACGTGGCGTTCCTTGATTAACGCGACGATTGATTTGCATGGAGAAGCTGTTGGTGATATTTTTAAATGTCTCCTGAGAAGCCTTGGCAGTAGCTCCCTTGATCGACAAGCCGACCAAACTCAAGCTCGCCATGAGTAGAATAATCAGGAAGATAACAATCGATTTGAAAAACTTCCTTGTAACATAAGCAAATGCGTTGTGTAACATAGGTTCCCTTTCTAGATTTGATTTAATAATTCTATCAAAACAAGCTCATCTTATTTTGTAGTGTTGCGAGTTTCAGTCAGTTTCTTGTCCTTCAATTCAAGTGTAATATCTGACGCTTGTGCCACTTCTTTACTATGGGTGACGACGATCACACATTTACCTGTTTTCTCGGCAAGTGATTTGAGCAGTTCGATAATATCTCCAGCAGTTTTAGGGTCCAGATTTCCTGTTGGCTCATCAGCTAGAATAACCGGAGCTTCTGAGACTAAACTGCGAGCGATGGCTACACGTTGCTGTTGACCACCTGATAACTGGAGAACATTCCGCTTGATCTGACTTTCATCCAAACCAAGCTCAAGAAGTGTATCCTTGCTTGCCTTTTTGTTGACCAAGCGGATATTTTCCAGCGGAGAAAGATAATCTATCAAGTTATAATTTTGAAAGACCAGGGAAATATGGTGCATGCGATGGTAAGAATACCCCTTATTCCGAATGTCCTCTCCTTGGAAAAGGATAGAACCTTCAACAGGGCTATCTAGACCAGCCAGTAGGGACAAGAGAGTGGATTTTCCTGCTCCTGACTCACCAATGATACTATAAAATTTTCCGGGTTCAAAATTATACTTGATCTGATATAAAACTGCTTCAGCAGTGTTCTTATAACGGTAGGTAACATCTTGCAATTGTAATAAAGTCATGATTTCTCCTTCTTAACTAATAGATGATAAAATTTCTTTCGGCGATTTTCTAAATAAGAATAGGAAACAAAGGGCTACAGACAAGCAACCAATCAGGAGCAGAAAGACATAGGATTCTGCAAAGGATAGGAGACTAGTTGATAGACCGCTTGCTTTGGCCAGCGTGTCTTGTAAGGTTGCCTGATCTCCACTGGCTAGTACAGTTTGGAGCAGATAGGATGTGATGGCATTTCCAGCGATAAAGGATGGGAGCAAAGCTCCGAGAGATACCAACACTACCTCTAAACAGAACTGTAGGAAGATCGAGCTCTTGCTTTTTCCAAGTGCCAGAAGAATTCCCACTTCGTAGACCCTTTCTCTCAACCAGAGGGACAAGACCAAAATTAAGGCTCCTGCTCCTGCTATCAACATCCCATAAAGGAAGATGGTCAGGAAGGTTTGGAAGGTTGCCACTGAGTCTTTGATTTGTTCAAAGGCCTTGTTTTCCTTCTCGACTTGGTAGCCTTGACTTTCCAAAGCCAAGTTTTCCACCTGCTTCATGAGTCCGTCCATTTCCTTAGGATTTTCTACATAGAAGCGCGCTGCACTGACCTGCGGTTCACTATTTCCCAGAAGGCTTTGGCTACTTTCATAGTCTGTAAAGACTTGGTTTTCACTGAAGTCAGAAGACAAGCCTGTGAATTTTTCTTGTTTTTTACCAGAAAAGATTCCGACAATCTCAAACTCTACTGTTTGCCCTTTTCCAGCTTCGGACTGACCAGCATCCAAGCCAATCTTGTCATGAAGCGAAAGACCGTTCTTCTTGGCCAACTCTTCGTGGATAAGTATTTTCTTGGAGTCCCCTTTTTGAAGGTGTCGCCCTTCTTTTAGATTGAAAGCCGAACTGGTAAAGGTGACATCCTTGGATGAATCCTCAAGAGCCGTTAAGCTAACCAAGTTCTTATCTGCAGCTGACAAATCATCACGTTCTACGCTCTGCTCACCACTCACCGCTTCCTTGTCTTTCAGTTTTGCGACCGTCTCAAGTTCAGGAGAGACATTTTCCAGTCCCTTAATCTTGCTCACGGATGCTAGGTCCGACAACTTGAAGGTCTGTCCATTTTCTATCTTTTTGATAGCAAATGAAGTATTGAGTGATTTGTAAAGATTGCTTTCTACTGTTTTGTTGGACTTCATCAGAGTCAAACAGGCTGAAATTCCTGCTAAAAGGACAAATAAAATCAGAAATAAAATAAAACTTCTCAGTCGTTTTCTGCTGACATAAGCCCAAGCTCTTTGGATTGGATTCATTTGTCACCTCCATATTTGTAAGACTATTATAAAATCCAAATATGAAATGTTTATGAAATCGAAAATTTTTTTGATTTATTTTTTGAAAAAACAAAAAAGCTAGCATCCGCTAACTTTCCTTCTTATATAGATAAACTATAGATAAATAATTTACTAATCTAAAATCCACACCATTCTATAAATGTCGGGCATCATCTTTCAACTAAGTATTTTTTAATTTCTTCGGCTTTTAATTTCCTGGCTTGTGTTTGAGGAAATTCTTGATAAGGAAAATGGAGAAAATCGATTCAACTATTCTGATGATAGTTCTTGATGCCAATATCTTCCGATAGCCGAACTGTAGCTCTAATCTTCTTTGAAAAAGAAAAAAGAGCTAGCAAAAGCCAACTCTTACCCTATGCGGAGAGAGGGACTTGAACCCTCACGACCTAAAGCGGTCACAGGATCCTTAGTCCTGCGCGTCTGCCAATTCCGCCATCCCCGCGTCGATTACTTTACTAGTATATCAACTTTCAAAATCTTTGTCAACACTTTTTTCAGATTTTTTTCATTTTTCCAAGGGAATTATTCTTGGATTTCAGCCAGATTTTCATCCAGCAACTTGGCTCCCAGAGTGTTCTTAAAATGCCCAAGAGCAAACTGATGATGTTCTGGCCAGATAGAGGCAACTGCAGGCTTGACAATCTCAATATGATAGCCTAGGTTATAGGCATCAATAGCGGTATGAAGAACACAAATGTCGGTCAATACACCGGTCAAAATGACTGTATCTACACGACGTTCCCGCAAACGGATATCTAGGTCCGTTCCTGAAAATGCTGAATAGTGACGCTTGTCCATCCAAAAGACACGACTATCCCCCCCATGCTCAGCATAAAAATTAGCTAGGGGACCATAGAGGTTACGACCACTAGTTCCGATGATGTTGTGCGGTGGAAAGAGCTTGCTTTCTGGGTGGAATGTGTCCTTCTCCTCATGGGCATCAATGGTGAAAAAGATATAGTCCCCACGTTCAAAAGCCAATCTGGTCACTCGATTGATTACCTCTGATATGGCTTGAGCAGGTGCCCCTGCAGTCAGCTTTCCATGGTCTGCTACGAAATCCTCTGTATAGTCAATTGAGATTAAAGCCTTTGCCATTAGTAGTCCCTCTTTTTCACTTCCTCAAAAATATCACCAATTAGAACTTTGAGATAAGTCCCCTTCATTCCGAGTGAACGGCTCTCAATAATTCCTGCTGACTCCAGTTTACGAAGCGCATTGACAATTACAGAACGCGTGATTCCAATACGATCTGCAATAACTGATGCAGTCAGCTGCCCTTCATTTCCATCCAATTCAGCTAAAATAGCTGATACGGCACGAAGTTCTGAATAGGAAAGGGTATTAACCGCCATGGTAACAGCAGTACGACGGCGAATATTTTTCTCATCCTCTTCACGTTGGAAGTTAAGCAATTGAATCCCTACCACCGTGCTCGCAATCTCGACAAGGATCAAATCTTCATCTTCAAATTTCTTATCATTGCGCCAAATGATCAACGAACCTAGGCGAATCCCTGACACATGAATCGGAGCAATGGTCGTCAAACCATCTGGAAAATCCGCACGGCTCTCTACAGGGAAAATGGTCAAATCATGTTCAACAGGAAGGTTGGCTTCCGTATCATAGATCATGTTTGCACCTTGAATATAATCATCTGGAAAAATCTTAGTTTGAAAAAACTGCTCTACACGATCTGTATTCGTTTTATAACGCATGAAGTAGCCTAAAAGGCGTCCCTTGCTATTCACAATACAAGCGTTACAATCAATAATATCTGCCAACTGGCGTGTAATCGCATTGTAAGGAAGTTCATCTTGAAGTTGCTCCTCTGAGCGTTTCAAAATAGAAGTAATTTTTCTTGTTTTTTCTAATAAGTGTGCCATTTTTTACCTCGCATTTAATCGCTACCATTATAACATAAAGAGCGTGAATTTTCAATTATTATCTGAAAATTGCTTATTTAATTACAATTTTGAACAGCAAAAATATTTTAGAAAAATGAGTTCTTTTGTGTTGACAGCTGAATTATTTTTTTGTTAATATAACATTATAAGAAGATGACATGGTAAATCCCTTTCCGTTTCACCTATCCTTTACTATCACCATCTTCTTTTACCCTTGGTCTCCTTATATATAAAAGCGATTCACAATATGAATCGCTTTTTCCTATTTGTCTCCTTTGTTACGAATAACAAAGCCTGTTTTCTTTTCACTTGAAGTGTTGTGAGGTTTCTTATTGTCTTTATTACGGTAACGTCTGTCTTTATCAAAACGATCGTTCCCGCGGTTGCCTTTCTTGAAGTCATCACGGCGACCACCACGACGGTTATCTCCTCGACGATTGTCGCGTCCACGATTACCTCCAGAACGTCCATTTCCTGACGGTTTGAACGGCAGTGGTTTTTCACGCGCAATCTCCACTTCAGGAAGGCTGTCTGGATCTTGGACTGTCAGACTCAAGATATACATTGCCAGTTCTTCTGGACTAAATTCGGCAGCTAACTTACGAGCATCCTTGGCAAATTTCTCAAAGTTCCCACGAATAGTTTCATCTGCGAAGTCTCGTTCGATTTTCTTGAGAGCTACTTGTTTCTTAGCTTGGAAGGCTTCTTCTGCTGTCGCTGGTTTCAAGCCTTTCATGCGTTTCTTAGTCAAGTTTTCGATGATTTGAAGGTAACCCATTTCATTTGGCGCTACGAAAGTAATAGATTGACCTGACTTACCAGCACGACCTGTACGGCCGATACGGTGAACGTAACTTTCAGGATCTTGTGGAATATCGTAGTTGTAGACATGAGTCACACCTGAGATATCCAAACCACGTGCTGCCACGTCTGTCGCAACTAGAACATCAAGGTTCCCATTTTTAAAATCACGAAGGACACGAAGACGTTTATTTTGGTCCAAATCACCATGAATTCCTTCTGCACGGAAGCCACGAATCTTAAGACCACGAGTCAATTCATCTACACGGCGTTTGGTACGACCAAATACAATAGCAAGTTCTGGTTGTTCCACATCCATGAGACGTGTCATGGTATCAAATTTTTCTTGTTCCTTAACACGGATATAGTACTGGTCAACCAATTCTGTTGTCAATTCTTTGGCAGCAATCTTGACATGTTCAGGGTCTTTCATAAACTGAACGCCGATACGTTTGATAGCGTCTGGCATAGTTGCTGAAAAGAGCAAGGTTTGACGATTTGCAGGAACACGAGAGATGATGGCTTCGATGTCTTCAAGGAAGCCCATGTTAAGCATTTCATCCGCTTCGTCAAGGATGAGGGTTTCAACATTTTGTAATTTCAAGGCCTTGCGTTTAATCAAGTCCAAGAGACGGCCTGGTGTTCCTACCACGATGTGAGCACCCGATTTAAGGGCCTTGATTTGTTTTTCAATGCTGGAACCACCGTAAACTGAGCGAACTTTCACTCCTTTGCTACGGCCAAAGCGGAAGAGTTCCTCTTGACTTTGGACTGCGAGTTCACGAGTTGGAGCGATGACCAAGGCTTGGATGGTCGCTTCTTCTGTACGGATTTTTTCAAGGGTTGGCAAGCCAAAGGCTGCAGTTTTTCCTGTACCTGTCTGAGCTTGACCAATAACGTCTTTTCCTTCGAGGGCCAAGGGAATGGTCTGTTCTTGGATAGGACTGGCTTCTACAAATCCAGCTTTTTCAATCTCTGCTAGCAATTCAGCAGACAAGTTAAATTCATTAAATTTCACGTTTTTCTTCTTTCTAAAGGTGGTGCGAAGCCACCCTATAAGGCTTTAGTGTATACTTTTCTTTTCATGACGTATCTTCTACAAAAAGAGATACCGTGTTGCTTCTTTTCCACGAAAGAAAAGTACGAGTTTCTTTGCAACTTATCTAGTATAACACAAGAGAGAAGCAAAAGATAGTAGAATCCATTAGGAATATCATGTAAACGATTTTCTAGCTGTAAAGTAACCTGAAACTTGTTTTTCAGAGGATTTGAAGAGACCATTTCAAACTCACTTCATTTCCCGTAGCAGATTTGTGCAAAAAGTGTTTTCTTATGCTAGAATGAAAACCGAATAGGAGGACTATAAATGTTAACATATGATTTAATCGTTATTGGATTCGGTAAAGCTGGGAAAACACTAGCTGGTAAATTGGCTTCAGCTGGAAAAAAAGTTGCCCTCGTTGAACGTAGCAAAGCTATGTACGGTGGAACTTGTATCAACATCGGATGTATTCCAACTAAAACCTTGCTAGTTGCTGCTGAGAAAGATTTGTCTTTTGAAGAAGTGATTACTACCAAAAATACTATCACTAGTCGCCTCAACGGTAAAAACTATGCGACTGTTGCTGGTACAGGCGTGGATATCTTTGATGCGGAAGCACACTTCCTTTCAAACAAAGTCATCGAAATCCAAGCTGGTGATGAAAAACAAGAACTGACTGCTGAAACTATCGTTATCAATACCGGTGCCGTTTCAAACGTCTTGCCAATCCCTGGACTTGCTACAAGCAAAAACGTCTTTGACTCAACAGGTATCCAAAACTTGGATAAATTGCCTGAAAAACTTGGAGTCCTTGGTGGCGGAAATATCGGTCTTGAATTTGCAGGTCTTTACAACAAACTTGGAAGCAAAGTTACAGTCCTAGATGCCTTGGATACTTTTCTACCTCGTTCAGAACCTTCCATCGCAGCTCTTGCTAAACAATACATGGAAGAAGACGGTATTGAATTGCTTCAAAACATCCGTACTACTGAAATCAAAAACGACGGTGACCAAGTTCTCGTCGTAACTGAAAACGAAACTTACCGTTTCGACGCCCTTCTCTACGCAACTGGACGTAAACCAAACGTAGAACCACTTCAACTTGAGAATACAGACATTGAACTTACTGAACGTGGCGCTATTAAAGTAGACAAACACTGTCAAACAAACGTTTCTGGTGTCTTTGCAGTTGGAGACGTCAACGGTGGACCTCAATTTACCTACATTTCACTTGATGACTTCCGTGTTGTCTACAGCTACCTTGCTGGAGATGGCAGCTACACACTTGAAGACCGTCTCAATGTACCAAACACCATGTTCATCACACCTGCACTTTCACAAGTTGGTTTGACGGAAAGCCAAGCTGCTGATTTGAAACTTCCATATGCTGTGAAGGAAATCCCTGTTGCAGCAATGCCTCGTGGTCACGTAAACGGAGATCTTCGCGGTGCCTTCAAAGCTGTTGTTAACACTGAAACAAAAGAAATTATTGGTGCAAGTATCTTCTCAGAAGGTTCTCAAGAAATCATCAACATCATCACTGTTGCTATGGACAACAAGATCCCTTACACTTACTTCACAAAACAGATCTTCACTCACCCAACCTTGGCTGAGAATTTGAATGACCTGTTTGCGATTTAAGTTGAGACTGATTTGTTAGCTAACAGCCCTATTTGGGCTGTTTTTGCTTCTGCGAAATCTCAAATCTGTCTTTTCTCTCTTTTATGATATAATGTCCAAACTTTACTTAGCAGTCCTAATTATATATTGGGTCTCAGGTCACTCTTTCAAATATCAGCAATACATATGACTTTGAATAACTCGCTTCAGCTCATCGTTTTATGGGTAATTTAAAAAGTATATTTTGCAATGATTGTTTCATGCCTAATTAGTAAATTATCCACTCTTTGCGCGGGTCGTATGTGTATTTTCATCGTTTGTGGAAAAGTTTTACCGTTTGCAAATTGATGGTTAAGTCGATATATTTTTTCTTCTTAAATATTTTCCAAATTATTTAATCTTTTTAAAGATAAGAATCACTTTCTAATCAATCAAAGGATACTTCAAATTTCTTCATTCTTGATAATATGAGCAATACCCTGCAAAATGTTTAAACTTTATCATTGTAAAAAATATCGAAAGAAATCCCATATTACATTAGTATATATTTGGTATGGGATGAAATTGACTTTCGAAAACATTAACTATATAATGTCTGTAAACAAGAAATAATGAGGTAACGATTATGAATAAAACAGAATTACTGTTACAAAGACTAGATGATATTGGTCAGTCTCTAAAAGATTCTAGACAAGCACTAGCTTTGCTGGCACTTGGTTCTTGCGGAGTAGAAAGAGACCGATTGGATCAATACTCAGATTTGGATTTTTTTGTTATTGTAAAAGATGGCTACAAACAGGCCTATATACAGGATCTAACTTGGTTAAGTAATCTAGAACCAATTGCATTTCACTACCAAAATACAGTGGACGGACATAAAGTTCTATTTGAAGATGATGTTTTTTGTGAATTTGCTGTCTTTGAAGCTCATGAACTAGTAAACATTCCCTTCGCTGAAGGCAAGATTGTCTGGAAGGAGGTCGGTTTTGATGAAACAATCTGCCGGCCACAAAGATTGCCATCAAAAGAAAATAGAGACCGTGAATGGCTGTTGGGAGAAATTTTATGCAACCTATATATAGGACTAGGTCGCTATCAACGAGGGGAAAAATTGGCTGCTTATGATTTCATCCAAAACAGATCCGTCAAGCTTTGGACCGAACTAATCAATTTGGAAAAAACTTCTAAATCTAATTTTATAGATATTTTTAACAGCAACAGACGATTTGAAAAAGGTTATCCAAATGAAGCCAAACAATTACCCTACTTTTTGCAAGGTTACGAACGAATTTCTGAATCTGCTCAGGCACTCCTAGAATATCTTGATAAACACTATCCTCTTAACGCATTTATAAAAGAAAAAATTCGTAATTTATTATAAAAGAGACTTTCCAAAAAATGATCTAAATCCCAAAAGTTAGGTATCTTTGTCAACTATAATGGATTAATGAAATTTTAAAACCTGTAGAGGATAATCAATGTCCTCTCCTTTCTTATATTCAGAGTGAGAAAGATTTATTTCTTAAAGTTGCCAAAGTTATCAAATCCAAAGATATTGTATTGATTGGTTTGGTTTAATCAGAACCTAAAAAGCACTTCTAAGGTTACTTCTTTAGTTGATCTTAGAGGTTACTTTAGTTATTGGACTGCTGGGCGCAGTATGATATAATAGAAACATGAAATTAAAAACTACTTTGGGCCTTCTTGCTGGGCGTTCTTCTCACTTTATTTTGAGTCGTCTTGGACGTGGAAGTACGCTCCCAGGAAAACTTGCCCTTCAATTTGATAAAGATATTTTACAAAATCTAGCTAAGAACTACGAGATTGTCGTGGTCACTGGAACCAACGGAAAAACCCTGACAACTGCCCTCACTGTCGGTATTTTAAAAGAAATTTATGGTCAGGTTCTGACCAATCCAAGTGGTGCCAACATGATCACAGGGATAACGACAACCTTCTTGACGGCCAAATCCTCTAAAACTGGGAAAAACATTGCCGTTCTCGAAATTGACGAGGCCAGTCTTTCTCGTATCTGTGACTATATCCATCCTAGCCTTTTTGTCATCACTAATATCTTCCGTGACCAGATGGACCGCTACGGTGAGATTTACACAACTTATAAGATGATTTTGGATGCTATCCGTAAGGTGCCTACGGCTACTGTTCTTCTAAATGGTGATAGCCCGCTTTTCTACAAACCAGCTATTCCAAATCCTGTTCAGTATTTTGGTTTTGACTTGGAAAAAGGGCCAGCCCAACTAGCTCACTATAATACCGAAGGTATTCTCTGCCCTGACTGTCAAGGCATCCTCAAATATGAGCACAATACCTATGCCAACTTAGGGGCCTATATTTGTGAAAATTGTGGCTGCAAACGTCCTGATCTCGACTATCGTTTGACAGAACTGGTTGAGTTGACCAACAATCGCTCTCGCTTTGTCATTGACGGACAAGAATACGGCATCCAAATCGGTGGACTCTATAATATCTACAATGCTCTTGCTGCGGTTGCCATCGCCCGTTTTCTCGGGGCTGATTCACAACGGATTAAGCAAGGATTTGATAAGAGCCGTGCTGTCTTTGGACGTCAGGAGACCTTCCATATCGGTGACAAAGAATGTACTCTTGTCTTGATTAAAAATCCTGTTGGTTCGACCCAAGCTATCGAGATGATCAAACTAGCGCCTTATCCATTTAGTTTATCTGTTCTCCTTAATGCCAACTATGCTGATGGAATTGATACTAGCTGGATCTGGGATGCGGACTTTGAACAAATCACTGACATGGACATTCCAGAAATTAACGCTGGTGGTGTTCGTCATTCTGAAATTGCACGCCGTCTTCGAGTGACTGGCTACCCAGCTGATAAAATCACTGAAACAAGTAGTCTGGAACAAGTTCTCAAGACCATTGAGAACCAAAAATGCAAGCATGCCTATATCCTAGCAACCTATACGGCTATGCTGGAATTCCGCGAGCTGCTGGCTAGTCGTCAGATTGTTAGAAAGGAGATGAACTAATGGTTTATACTTCACTTTCCTCAAAAGCTGGCAACTACCCTTATCAGCTCAACATTGCCCACCTCTATGGAAACCTCATGAATACCTACGGGGACAATGGAAACATCCTCATGCTCAAGTATGTGGCTGAGAAACTGGGGGCACATGTTACGGTTGACATCGTTTCTCTCCATGATGACTTTGATGAAAACCACTACGACATCGCCTTTTTCGGTGGGGGTCAAGACTTTGAACAAAGTATTATCGCTGGCGATCTTCCTGCTAAAAAAGAGAGCATTGACAACTACATCCAAAACGATGGGGTTGTTCTAGCCATCTGCGGTGGTTTCCAATTATTGGGTCAATATTATGTTGAAGCTTCAGGCAAGCGCATCGAAGGTCTAGGGGTCATGGGCCACTATACCCTCAACCAGACCAATAACCGCTTTATCGGTGACATCAAGATTCACAATGAAGATTTCAATGAAACCTACTATGGATTTGAAAATCACCAGGGTCGTACCTTCCTCTCAGATGACCAAAAACCACTGGGACTGGTTGTCTATGGAAATGGAAACAACGAAGAAAAGGTCGGCGAAGGGGTTCATTATAAGAATGTCTTTGGTTCCTACTTCCACGGACCTATCCTCTCACGTAATGCCAATCTAGCTTATCGCCTAGTCACTACTGCCCTCAAGAAAAAATACGGTCAGGACATCCAACTCCCTGCCTATGAGGACATTCTCAGTCAAGAAATCGCTGAAGAATACAGCGACGTGAAAAGCAAGGCAGACTTTTCTTAAACTAAGGAAAAATAGATAAAAGAACTCCACTATCTTGTCGGAGTTCTTTTTGCCTGTTCTTTTACCCTTCTCTCTTGCATTTTCTCTCTTTTTTTGCCAAAATAGAGGGGTAGAAAGAAGGTAGCATATGTCTAAATTACAACAAATCGTAACATATCTTGAATCAGAAAAACTAGACGTCGCTGTCGTATCTGACCCCGTCACTATCAATTACCTCACTGGTTTTTACAGTGACCCTCATGAACGCCAAATGTTCCTCTTTATTCTAGCGGATCAGGAACCTCTCCTCTTTGTCCCAGCCCTTGAGATTGAGCGTGCAAGCAGCACTGTCTCTTTCCCAGTTGTAGGCTATGTGGATTCTGAAAATCCATGGCAAAAAATCAAAAATGCCTTACCACAGCACGACTTCAAGCGTGTCGCTGTTGAGTTTGATAATCTCATCCTGACCAAATACCATGGTTTGAAAACAGTTTTTAAAACTGCTGAGTTTGAAAACCTCACTCCTCGCATCCAACGCATGCGCCTCATCAAATCAGCTGATGAAGTACAAAAAATGATGGTCGCAGGTCTCTATGCCGATAAAGCTGTAAAAGTTGGTTTTGACAACATTTCTCTTGATAAGACTGAGACAGATATCATCGCCCAAATCGACTTTGCCTTAAAGCGTGAAGGCTATGAAATGAGTTTTGATACCATGGTCTTGACTGGTGATAATGCTGCAAATCCACACGGAATTCCCGGTGCAAACAAGGTCGAAAAAGACGCCCTTCTCCTCTTTGACCTGGGTGTTATGGTCAATGGCTATGCATCAGATATGACTCGTACAGTCGCTGTCGGCAAACCAGACCAATTCAAGAAAGATATTTACAACTTGACCCTTGAAGCCCAACAAGCTGCTCTTGACTTTATCAAACCAGGTGTGACTGCCCATGAAGTGGACCGCGCCGCCCGTGAAGTCATCGAAAAAGCTGGTTATGGTGAGTACTTCAACCACCGTCTCGGTCACGGTATCGGTATGGATGTCCACGAATTCCCATCTATCATGGAAGGAAACGACATGGTCATCGAAGAAGGCATGTGCTTCTCTGTTGAACCAGGTATCTATATCCCTGGTAAAGTCGGTGTCCGTATTGAAGACTGCGGTGTTGTTACCAAGGATGGCTTTGACCTCTTTACAAGCACCAGCAAAGATTTGCTTTATTTTGATTAATATTCTTCGAAAATCTTCCCACAATCATAACCACCCGTCTAACGGGTGGTTTGCACCAGGGCTATAAGCCCAAATTACCAGCCAGCGCCTAAAGACGCT